>MNYQ01000047.1 GCA_001873185.1 Ignavibacteria bacterium CG2_30_36_16
CTGAAAAATTTATTTTGCAGAAACTCTATTATAAAAAAACTATTCAACTTGAATTATTTAAGGAATACAATTACTTTTAATCCGAATAAAAAACAATTTTAATCAATGAGGTTGTTATGAAAAAGATTCTTTCCACTTTTTTTATTTTAATTTTTATGGGATTTAGTTCTGCACAGATAACTTCTTTATGGGAGTTTTCAGCCGCTAACAGTAATATGCCTTCCTGGTTCGGAACCGCAAATACGGAAAGGGGATTGGCTTACGGTTATGTTGGAGGAAGTCATCTAATTTACGTTGTAAACCGCAACGGAGGTACATTCGTACAAATTCTGAATGCAGAAACCGGCGTAACTACCGGCGTTCTTGATGTGACCGGAATTTCCGGCGGTACGTTTGCCTTGAATGATATTGAAGTGACCGAAGATGGCATTATTTACGGATGTAATCTCGTAAACGATCTTGCCGGTGTATTTAAAATTTATAGATGGAGTAGTAACGTTAGCGCTCCAACAGTAGCCTTCTCCAGCGATTTCGGAGTATTGAAAAGAATGGGCGACAATTTTACCGTTACAGGTTCCGCATCAGACAACTCAGCAAAAATCTGGTTCTGCGATGCTGCAAACAACAAAGTTTACATGCTCGGTACATCGGACAATGGCAGCACATTTACTATAACGCTCGAAATTAATCTTCCGGCAGGAACTTTCGGCGGCGCTCCTTCAGCATTCCCGTTGCTCGAAGATAGTACAGTAATTGTTAATAGTTCCGGCAAACATGTTACAGGCTGGGGATTCGATGGATCTTTTAAAGGTGAAATCCCAGGAGGAATAATTTCAACTGCAACAACAACTACTAAAGTTTTTGGTGTTGCAAGTAGTGGATTTATAGCTTCGTTTCAGTTCACATCGAATAATGTAAGAATTGTAGATACACAAACAGGCGACCCAAATCATTTCAGAACTTATGTAATAACACCTTCTCTCGGAGCTAACCCAAACATTAACGGTACCGGTGATATTGCAATAAGATATGTGTCCGAAGATAAAGCAATTATGTATGTTCTGGGAACTAACAACGGTATAGGCGCTTACCAGATCAGTACGCCATTTATTATGAACGGACGTTTTCACGAAAAATATAATTGGATTGCCGATAAACAAAATAATAATCTCGGCTTCGGACCAAACATAGATATCAACCGGTTATTTTACGGCTTTAATAACGATACACTTTACATTGCTGTTGAGTCCAAATTAAATTTAGCCAGCAGTGATGGAATTTTATTATTCCTTGGCGTTTCAAGTTTAATCGGAACCGGAGTGCCTGCAGGTACTTCTCTCGGCGGGGTGACAGGCGGTGGACATGCCTTCGGTGATGCTTCAAATCCAAACTTTAAGATGGGATTTGAAACCAACTTTGCTTTTGCTCTAAACCCGGGCGCAGATGATACACTCGTTTATGTAGATGCAGTCAAATATTACAACAGTGTAAAGACCGGTTCTTATCTCGGTGCTGCAAACCAGTACGGTTCACCAACTGCAGGTCCGTCGGCAGCGGGTATTTTTTCTCCCAATTCAGTCGTGTTTGCTTATGATACTGCTTTCGGTTATGACAGAGGATTTGAAATTGCAATACCGTTTTCAGAACTTGGTAATTTAACTTCTAACGGAACTATTAGACTCTTTGCCGTCGTTGGTTCTTCAACAGCATATTTTAGTGATGTTACAGTACCGGGAAATTTAACTACTGGCAATCCGGGATTTAATCCGAACTTTAATACGCTGCCGGGCGGTCCCTATTATACTCAACAAATGAATGTGCCTGTTGAGTTGGCTTCCTTCACCGCCGACGTTTCTGGCTTCACAGTAGAATTGAACTGGATTACTTCAACCGAAACCAATAATAGAGGTTTTGAAATTGAAAGAATGGAAAATGATAGTTGGCAAAAAGTTGCCTTTGTTAATGGCGCCGGTACTTCAACGGAAATAACGAACTACTCGTTTAGCGATGATGTGAGTTCCTTGAATGCAAATGTAATTCGTTATCGTTTGAAACAAATTGATTATAACGGTACATACACATATTCAAACGAGATAGAAGTTAATACAAATCCGATTGATTATGCTTTATATCAAAACTACCCGAATCCGTTCAATCCGGTAACGACAATTAAATACTCTGTGCCGGCAGCAGGGCATGTTAATTTAACTGTTTATGATGTGCTTGGTAACAAAGTAACAGAATTAGTAAATACAGTTAAATCGGCAGGAACATACAATGCACTATTTAGCACTTCAACCGCCGGTGGCGGGCTTGCGAGCGGTGTTTATTACTGCAAGATGACGGGCGGGAATCATACTAAAGTTATAAAACTAATTTTGATGAAATAAAAATACAAACAACTGAGAGCCGCATTAAATTATGCGGCTCTTTTTATTTAGTGTTTATAACAAAGTCCTTTTTAATTAAATAAAGGTGAAGTAATAAATCCATAACTCATCAATAATGCTGAGCTACAGCGCACGGGAATAATCTGTATAATTAGAAATATTAAATTTCAAAGCCGCTTCATTAATTATATTAGTGAGAATTAAACTATCAACTTCTTAATATTTTATTTATTTTCGTTAAAAACTTATAGACAACTTTTGAAGCGCCGGAGAAAATATTGACTAATGATGAATTAAGTGAATTATTAGATGAAGCCTATGAACATCTGAGGCAAGGTCGTTACAGAATGGCTTTGACTTCAGCCAAACGTGTTTATGAACAGCGTCCTGAAGATTTTAATGCCGTAAGCTGTTTAGCCTGGGCAACATTGGAAAATGGCAATCCATATCAGGCATTAGAACTTGCCAATCTTGCAGTGCAGATAAGTCGAGAAGCTATTGACAGCCGCTTGTATAGGGGTTTTCTTTTAATGCGCATGGGTTTGTTTGAAGGTGCAATATCCGACCTTGATTGGGCTATCGAAAGAAAACCTTCGCTTCTTTCCTGGGCTTATTTAAACAAAGCGCGCGCTCTTGCAGGTCTTGAAAGATATTTTGAAGGACTTGAAGAAATTGATAAAGCCATCGAAATTGATGAAGACGAAAATCCAAAATTGCTTGGCATACGCGAATGGTTCAGAGAAATTCTAGGTTACAACGAAAAATTTTTTGGCGGGCTTTTCAATAAAAAAAAGAATGTTCTGGAAGAAGCAGAAGAAGCGCTTCATCAAAAAGAATATTGGTTTACATTATGGGCTGCACGCGACTGCTTGAATACACCGGTTAGGCAGGGTGAACATAAACATGCTCACATTTTAGAACTTGAAGCGATGCTCGGTATGTTTCAACTTCGTGCTGCCGAAGAACGCGCAAGAAATTTAAGACCATTCATTGAGGACGATGCACGGTTTCAAGATGTTTATCAGCGGATATTAAAATCAACAGCTTCGCTTCGTAACGAACCCAAAATGGAGGAGGAGTTAATATTCCCGGGTAAACTCCGCACCGACTTTGAACGCTATCCAAATCAATTATTTAATATTTTCCATGCAAAAGTTTTTAATTACCTCGAAAGCACACAGTCGGGTAAGCGAACTTATATGTTGAATTTTATGGAAGGCAGCATTCGTTACATTGGATTGGAAGTTTGTGTAGATAATCCTTTCTTCGGCAATAAAAATATGAACGTTGACGGCACAGCGGTTTGGTATTTAAACGGCAGCCAGATTGCCAAGCACGATTTTATACTTCAAATAGAAAAAGACTGGCAGATATTAGAGTTTGTTCAAAGTTGGGGCTCCGATTCGCCTGACTACTGGAAGCGAGGGCAGGGAAGAGTTGAAATATTTCTAAATAATGTACTTGTTGCAGCAAGATATTTTGGAATTGATGAAAGTGAACTTTTTAATTTTGAAAAATCTGAAGTAAGTGAAGGGAAAGTCGATAATTTAGAAGTGCAGATTACAGAACAACCAAGTGGTGTTAAGGAAGCTACCGAAAATCCGCAAGAAACCAAATCGATTGAAGAATTGCTCGAAGAGCTAAACACTTTTGTCGGTTTGAATGTTGTAAAACAATCAATGAAAGATTTTGTTGATTATCTAAAATATATACACGAGAGAAAAAAATTAGGATTAAAAACATCGGATGATCTTTCCGCGCATTCTCTATTTCTTGGTAATCCGGGTACAGGCAAAACTACGATAGCTCGTTTGCTTGGTAAAATATTTAAAGCAATGGGGCTGCTGCAAAATGGGCATGTCATTGAGGTTGACAGAGCTGCTCTTGTCGGACAATTCATAGGCGAAACTGCGCAGAAAACAGAAAAAATAATTAATGAAGCACTTGGCGGTTTGTTATTTATTGATGAAGCATACAATTTAAAAAAAGCCGGCGCTCAAAATGATTTCGGACAGGAAGCCATTGATATCCTGCTTAAGCGTATGGAAGATAAAGCGGGGGAGTTTGTTGTTATTGCTGCTGGCTACCCCGAAGAGATGAAAAATTTTATAAACTCAAATCCAGGTCTAAAATCTCGATTTACTCACTTCTTTGATTTTGAAGATTACACGCCGGATGAGATGATTGAAATATTTAAGCAATTTGCAAACAAAGAAGAATATGCGGTAGATGATGAGGCATTAAATCTTCTTAAAAAAGAATTTGTAAATAAATACAGGCGGCGGGACGATTCTTTCGGAAATGCAAGGCTTGTTAGAAACTACTACTCCGAAGCTAAACTGCAATTAAGCAAACGCGTGCTGCGGCTTCCGGAAGAAGCGAGAATAAAAGAAGTGATGACTACAATTACTTCGGAAGATATTGTCGCAATTTTGCAGACAGTCTCCGCGAAACATGTAAACTTTGATATAGATGAAGATGCTTTGTCTAAATCATTAAACAAACTGAATAACCTTTCAGGCTTAGCCTCAGTTAAAAAAGAAATAAATGAAATTGTAAAGCTTGCACGCTTTTACATAGAACAGGGAGAAAATCCACGCGAAAAATTTTCATCGCATTTTTTATTTCTCGGTAATCCCGGCACCGGTAAAACCACTGTTGCAAGATTGTTTAGCGAAATTTTTAATGCACTTGGTATTTTAGAAAAAGGACATTTAATCGAAACTGACAGACAGGGTTTGGTGGGATCATTTGTCGGTCAAACAGCAATTAAAACAAAAGAGATTATAGATAAAGCTGTTGGCGGAACGTTATTTATTGATGAAGCATACACACTTTCAAAAGAAGTGGAGACAAATGATTTTGGACACGAAGCTATCGATGCTCTACTTAAAAGAATGGAAGACGACAGGGGAAAGTATATTGTTATTGCCGCCGGTTACACTGGTGAGATGCAGCGATTCATTGAAAGTAATCCCGGTTTAAAATCCCGGTTTACAAGACAATTAAATTTTGAAGATTATAAACCGGACGAACTGCTTGAAATAGGTAAACGAAGTTTTTCGGACAAAGGCTACAGATTAGATGAAGAAACTTGGACTCCTCTAAAAAATTATTTTGATAAAATCTTTAGAGGGCGAGATAAATATTTTGGTAACGCCCGGATGGTTCGAAATTTAGTTGAGAGTACACTTAAAAATCATCTCTTAAGAATCGCCGATTTTCCTCCTTCCGAACGGCACGAAGAGGTTCTTAAAGTTATAACACTTGAGGACATGAAAGATTTTATCTCCTTGCCAACCGAAAAAGCAAACATTAAAATTGACGGAGATCCGGTTTTACTCGACCAGTATCTTCATGAACTTAATGAATTGATAGGACTCGATAGTGTTAAATTAACTTTAAATAAATTAGTGAGTAGTTTAAAAGTTGCTAAACTTCGTAAAGAACGGGGTTTTAAAGTTCTGCCTAAAAATCTCAACGCCGTTTTTGCTGGAAGCAGAGGTACAGGAAAAAATACCGTCGCAAAAATTTATGGAAAAATATTAAAAGAAATTGGTTTTCTCGAAAAAGGGCACGTAATAAAAACTGATACCAACAGTCTTGTGTCTGCTTATCAAGGGCAAACTGCCGAGAAAACTGAGACATTGATTAAAAAAGCAATTGGCGGGATTTTATATATTGAGGAAGCATGCAATTTAAGACTTGAACCTAATGATCCTGGATATGAAGTCTTTAACACAATTGTAATTAGAACCGAAACTGATGAGGAAAAGTTTATAACAATTATTTCAGGCTATGAAAATAAGATGAAAGAATATCTGAATCAATATCCGGCTTTGCAAAATTTTATTCCGAATCATTTTTTATTTGAAGATTTTACACCGCGACAAATGCTTGAGATTGCCCTTGCCATCTCCTCAAAACATGGTTATAAACTTGATGAAGGCGCCTGGCAGTTACTGCTTGAAATTTTTAATAATTTATATGATAATCGTTCGTATACTTTTGGAAATGCAGTGACAGTAAAGAACATTTTTTACAAAGTTATTGCCAATCAGGAAGAACGAATCCTCTCTTTGCACAGAGTTAAAGATGAAGATCTAACTACAATAATTTTTGATGATGTTAATAAAGTTGATATGAAGGAATTTACTTGACAGTTCAATTATTATATAAATTAATTTTCATTCAATTTTATTAAACTAAATGGAGCTTTATGAAAGATAAATTTTTAACAGCAGCTATTGATGAAGCAGCCAAAGGCTTAAGTGAGGGTGGAATTCCAATAGGTTCTGCATTGATCAAAGACGAAAAAATAATTGGCAGGGGACATAACAAGCGCGTGCAGAAAAAAAATCCGATGATACATGCTGAGATTGACTGCCTTATGAACGCCGGAAGAATTGGAACTTACAAAGGAACTATTTTATATTCTACTTTAATGCCCTGTTATTTGTGCGCCGGTGCGGTAGTACAATTCGGAATAAAAAAAGTTATTGTTGGAGAATCGGTTACTTTTAGCGGGGCAAAAGAATTTATGGAATCGCATGGAGTAGAAGTAATTGATTTGAAAGATGATGAGTGTATATCAATGATGAAAGAATTTATCTCTAAAAATCCCGAACTCTGGAATGAAGATATAGGTGAATTATAAAAAAGGCGAGGTAGATTTCCTCGCCTTAATCATTAGAATTGGGGGTTGAGAGAATTCTCTATTAATACATTCCGCCCATGTCGCCCATTCCGCCGCCGGGCATTGGAGGCATAGCAGATTCTTTTTCCTTCTTCTCATAAACTACTGCTTCAGTTGTTATGAGTAAGGAAGCCACAGAAGCGGCATTTTCAAGTGCGGTTCTTGCAACTTTAGTAGGATCGATAACGCCGGCTTTAATTAAGTTTTCATAAACTTCTGAAGCTGCATTAAATCCGAAATCATCTTTTCCTTCTCTAACTTTTTGAAGAACAACTGATCCATCAAGACCAGCATTATTAACAATTTGTCTTAACGGTTCTTCAAGAGCTTTCATAATAATCTTAACACCAGTGTTTTGATCTATATTTTCGCCCTTTAATTCTTCAAGAATTTTAATTGCTCTAACAAAAGCAACTCCGCCGCCGGGAATAATTCCTTCTTCAACTGCTGCACGAGTAGCGTGAAGTGCGTCCTCAACGCGTGCTTTCTTTTCTTTCATTTCGATTTCGGTGGATGCGCCAATTTTAAGTACTGCAACACCGCCAGAAAGTTTAGCTAATCTTTCTTGAAGTTTTTCTTTGTCGTAATCGCTTGTTGTTTTGTCAATCTGAGCTTTGATTTCATTAATTCTCTGTTTGATATCAGCGGTTTTTCCTGCGCCTTCAACTATGGTTGTGTTGTCTTTATCGATGACAATTTTTTTAGCAGTACCGAGATAAGAAACAGTGGCGTTTTCTAATTTGAAACCGCGTTCTTCGCTGATAACTGTTCCGCCGGTCAAAACTGCGATATCTTCTAACATTGCTTTTCTTCTATCTCCAAAACCCGGAGCTTTAACTGCGGCAACTTTAAGCGTACCACGAATTTTATTTACTACTAATGTAGCAAGAGCTTCGCCTTCAAGATCTTCTGCAATAATTAAAAGTCCCTTTCCCTGTTGAGCTACTTTTTCGAGAACAGGTAAAAGATCTTTCATTGCAGAAATCTTTTTATCGTGAATTAATATAAACGGATCTTCAAGTGAAGCTTCCATCGTTTCAGTGTTCGTAACAAAGTAAGGGGAGAGGTAACCGCGGTCGAACTGCATACCTTCAACCACTTCAAGACCGGTCTCTGTGCCTTTAGCTTCTTCAACCGTAATTACGCCGTCTTTACCAACTTTTTCCATAGCGTCAGAAATTAAATCACCAATAGATTTATCGTTGTTAGCAGATATAGAGCCAACCTGCGCAATTTCATTTTTACCTTCAACGTCGCGGCTGATAGTTTTCAAGTAATCAACGATTTTTTTAACTGCTAAGTCAATACCCCGTTTAAGGTCCATCGGATTAGCGCCGGCTGTTACGTTTTTTAAGCCTTCTCTATATATTGCCTGAGCGAGAACTGTGGCTGTAGTTGTTCCGTCACCCGCAATATCGCTGGTTTTTGAAGCAACTTCGCGAACCATCTGGGCGCCCATGTTTTCTACTGCATCTTCAAGTTCAATTTCTTTAGCAACGGAAACACCATCTTTAGTAACGGTAGGTGCGCCGAATTTTTTTTCAAGAATTACATTGCGACCTTTAGGTCCAAGTGTAACTTTAACAGCATTAGCTAATTTATCCACACCTTTTTTAAGTTTCGTGCGGGCTTCGCTGTCGAATTCTATTAATTTAGAAGCCATTATTTATTCCTCCAATATGTTTATTTCAAAAAATCAGTTAACCAACTATTGCGAAAATATCGCTTTCTCTCATTATTAAGTATTCTACACCGTCAACAGTAACTTCTGTGCCGCTGTATTTGCCGTACAAAACTTTATCGCCAACTTTAACTTCCATTTTAGCAATCTTTCCATCTTCGGCAGTTTTGCCCGGTCCAACGGCTATTATAGTTCCTTCAATCGGTTTTTCTTTTGCGATATCAGGTAATATGATGCCGCCTTTTGTTTTCTCTTCAGCTTCCATGGGTTTTACGATCACTCTGTCAGCCAAAGGTTTCAAATTTATTTTAGACATAATTATTCCTCCGTTTAGTTTATTAAAATATCTTAAATGTATTAGCACTCTTAAAAGATGAGTGCTAATATACAGTAAGAAAGAAAACTTGTCAAGTATTGGAGAGAATAACTTTGCTAAGAAATACTTGATGGTTCAATTTAAATCACCAAATCCTAAAGCTGATATTTGCAAGCTTATTTTGAATATTTGAAGAAAGTCGGAGCCTATTTCTACAAAGAGGAATTTAACTTTGGATATTGTTGTTATTGATAAATTTATCGTTTTCAGATAAAACACAATCATTCAAAAATTTTTTTTTGTCATCAAAACAGAAATAAGTATGATTTCAATTTTTAATGAATTCCTGAGTCTGGTCTAAAAAAGTATTTCCCGTCATTGCGAGGAACGGAGTGACGAAGCAATCTTTTGATTTTGCTCTAAATTCGGCAGATTGCTTCTCCCGCAATGCGGGATCGCAATGACATTATTCAATAGAACCTATTTATAGTAGACTCATTCCTGCAATTATTTTTTTTTGTTGATTTTAAGTAAAGCCGTTTCAAACTCACTGATCAAATTTAAAAATATCTTATTTACCGGTAAAATTTCTTTTATTAAACCTACAGACTGTCCCGCTTCCAATTCACCCTCTATTTCGTTCCCTTCAAAAATTCCAAGCTGCTCACGTTTTTGCCCAAGCAATTCGTGCAATTTATTTTCATTCCATCCGTCCTCCTCAGCCTTTTTGACCCGTAACGCAAAATCATTCTTCAACATTCTTACAAGTCCTATTTTTTTGAAAGCTAAAATTGTGTCGCCGTCACCTGCCTCAATCAATTTTCTCTTATAATTTTCATGAGCTGAAGATTCTTCTGAAGAGGCAAACAAAGTTCCTATCTGAACAGCTTCAGCGCCCAAACAGAGAGCCGCAAGAATGCCTCGCCCGTCGGCAATTCCACCCGCAGCAATTACCGGCATATTTAAAGCATCTGCAAGCTGAGGTATCAGACAGAAAGTGGTTGTTTCGTCCCTGCCATTGTGCCCGCCTGCTTCAACCCCTTCACCAACAACTGCATCACAACCGGCTTGTTGTGCTTTTAAAGCAAACTTAACGGAGGGTACTACATGCACAACTTTGCAGTTATTCTTTTTTAAAAGATCGACATGTTTTGCCGGATTACCAGCAGACGTAAAAACAATTTTAACATCTTCATCAACAGCAATCTTAATTAATTCAGCCGAATCGGGACGGAGAAGAGGAACGTTTACACCAAAAGGTTTTTGTGTAGCCCTCTTACATTTTTGAATATGTTCTTTCAATAATTCCAGCTTCATAGAGCCAGCGCCAATTAAGCCAAGTCCGCCATTATTAGAAACCGCCGAAGCTAATTTCCATCCAGATACCCAAACCATTCCGGCTTGAATAATTGGATACTTTATATTGAAGAGTGAAGTTATTTTAGTCTCGATGTTCATTATCTTATAAAAAAATGTTAGAAGATTATTTTAAATATAAAAATAAGTAGCCACTTATGCCTGAGATGAATACGATAATGCTTAATAATTTGTTATTAAAAAATGGATTAGGTAATTTTGCACCTCTTATAAACAAACATTAATAAAGATGAGAGCTGTAATCCCCGTTGCGGGAATTGGAACAAGACTAAAACCCCATACATATTCGACGCCAAAAGTATTATTAAATGTAGGAAGCAAACCTATCCTTGGTCACATACTCGACAAACTTCTCGAAGAGAATATAACCAAGGCTACTTTTGTGATTGGTTATCTTGGTGATATGATAAAAGTGTATGTACAACATGAATACCCGCAAATTAAAGCTGATTTCGTTGAGCAAAAAGCTTTAGAAGGTTTAGGGCACGCAATATATACTGCGATACCAACTTTTGATGAAGAAGAGATCTTTGTAATTCTCGGCGATACAATTTTTGATGTAAACTTAAAAGAAGTTTTCAAACATAAAAAATCTGCACTCGGTGTAAAAAGTGTTGAAGACCCGCGCCGCTTTGGTGTAGCTGTGCTCAAAGATGGTTTTATAAGTCAACTTGTTGAAAAACCTCAAACACTTATATCGAATCTTGCATTAGTTGGTCTCTATTATTTTTCAAATGCTAACACCTTAGTGAAAGCATTAAACAAACTTGTCGAAAAAGATATTCGCACAAAAAGCGAGCTGCAGTTGACAGACGCAATTCAGCTAATGATTGAGAGCGGTGAGAAGATTACTACATTCCCTGTTGACGGCTGGTATGACTGTGGTAAACCGGAAACTCTTTTATCAACGAATAAATTTTTATTGGATAAAAATCCTTCTTCAAAAGAATATGAAAATGTCGTAATAAATTCGCCCGTGTTTATAGCCGAAGATGCAGAAATTGAAAACTCAATTATTGGTCCGTATGCAACTATTGCAAGCGGAGTAAAAATAACGCAGTGTATCATAAAGAATTCCATCATTGGCTCCAATGCGCGAGTATCAAAAGCGCTGCTTGACAATTCAATTGTTGGAAGTAACACTATTGTTCGTGGAGCATTTAAACGCCTTAATGCAGGCGATTCGTCCGAAATAGATTTTAATTAATATCAGTTCACTTTTAATAAGAGGTTAAAAATTATATGTCATACTTTTTCACATCAGAGTCAGTTTCCGAGGGGCATCCGGATAAAGTAAGTGATGCAATATCAGATGGTGTTCTTGATGCAATTTATAAATTAGATCCTGCTGCCCGCGTAGCTTGCGAAACTTTTGTTACTACAGGACTAGTACTTGTTGGAGGCGAAATCACAACTAAAGCTTATATAGATGTTCAGGCTGTAGTTCGTCAAACAGTAAAAAACATTGGCTATACAAAAGCAGAATATAAATTTGATTCGGAATCCTGTTCGGTGTTAAACGCAATTCATTCACAATCTCCGGATATTGCAATGGGCGTTGATAGCGGCGGCGCCGGCGATCAGGGAATTATGTTCGGTTATGCATGCGATCAAACTCCAGAGCTGATGCCAATGCCTATTATGTATGCACATAAACTTGTAAAAAAATTAGCTGACATCAGAAAGAAAAATATTCAGTTGATGCCTTATCTTCGCCCCGATGCAAAATCGCAGGTTACTATTGAATATGATGATAATCATACTCCACTTCGTGTTGATACTGTAGTAGTTTCTACACAACACGATGGAGACGTCAAGCAGAAAAAAATAAAAGAAGACGTAATTGAACATGTAATCAAAACGATTATACCGGCTAAATATCTTGACAAAAAAACAAAATATTTTGTTAACCCAACCGGTCGTTTTGAAATAGGCGGTCCACATGGTGACAGTGGATTAACAGGCCGTAAAATTATTGTTGATACATACGGCGGATGGGCTCCTCACGGCGGCGGCGCTTTTTCCGGCAAAGATCCTTCTAAGGTTGATAGAAGCGCTACTTACGCAGCTCGCCATATTGCAAAAAATGTTGTAGCCGCAAAGCTTGCAAAAGAATGTCTTGTGCAGCTTGCTTACGCTATCGGAGTTGCAGAACCTGTTTCTATTTATATCGACACAAAAGGAACCGGCTTAATATCCGATAAGAAAATTGCCGAAATGATTAAGGAATGTGTTGATCTAACTCCTAAAGGAATTATTGATCGGCTTAAACTAAGAAGACCTATTTATCAAAAGACTTCCGCTTATGGTCATTTTGGTAGAAAAGAAAAAGAGTTTACCTGGGAACTGTTAGACCTTGTTCCTGTGTTCAAGAAGTACGCTTAAGTAATTAATTAAAAAGTAGAGGAAAAAATGAGTCAAGTAGTTGATAAAAATGATGTAGAGGTTCTTCATTACAAAGTGAAGGATATATCCTTAGCTGAGTGGGGAAGAAAAGAAATAAATTTAGCCGAAGCTGAGATGCCCGGTTTAATGGCTCTTCGAAAAGAGTTTGGCAGTTCAAAACCATTAAAAGGCGCGCGTATTGCAGGATGTCTTCATATGACAATTCAAACAGCCGTGCTTATTGAAACATTGGTTGAACTTGGCGCCGAAGTACGCTGGTCGTCATGTAATATATTTTCAACACAAGACCATGCCGCCGCCGCAGTAGCTGCAGCGGGTGTTCCGGTTTTTGCATGGAAGGGTGAAACCCTAGAAGAATATGATTGGTGCGTTGAACAAACGTTGTTCTTTGGTGATAATAAAAAATCCTTAAATATGATTCTTGATGATGGAGGTGATTTAACAAACCTGGTGCTTGATAAATATCCGGAATTAGTAAAAAATATAAAAGGAATTTCAGAAGAAACGACTACCGGTGTGCATCGGTTATATGAAAGAGTAGAAAATGGTACGCTTCCAATCCCGGCTTTTAATGTAAATGATTCGGTTACTAAATCTAAGTTCGATAACAAGTACGGATGCCGTGAATCATTAGTTGATGCCATTAGAAGGGCAACCGACTTAATGCTTGCCGGTAAAGTTGCTGTTGTATGCGGCTATGGCGACGTCGGTAAAGGCTCTGCCGAATCTCTTGCAAGTACAGGAGTTAGAGTAATTGTTACTGAAATTGATCCGATTTGTGCGCTTCAAGCTTCTATGACAGGTTTTCAAGTTAAGAAATTAGAGAATGCTGTTGGCGAAGCTGATATTATCGTTACTGCGACCGGAAATAAAAATATCGTGGGCGAAAAACATTTTAGGAAGATGAAACACAATGCTGTTGTTTGCAACATCGGTCATTTCGATAATGAAATTGATATGGCATGGTTGAATACGAACTATGGACATACTAAAGACACAATCAAACCGCAGGTGGATAAATATACAATAGACGGTAAAGATTTAATTTTACTTGCCGAAGGAAGATTAGTGAACCTTGGCTGCGCAACAGGTCATCCGTCTTTTGTAATGTCAAATTCATTTACAAATCAGACCCTTGCACAAATTGAGTTATGGACGAACAACGAACAGTACGAAAACAAAGTATACGTATTGCCCAAACATCTCGATGAAAAGGTTGCAATGCTTCATCTTGCAAAATTAAATGTTGAACTTGAAACTTTAACAGAAGAACAGGCAAAATATATTGGCGTGCCGGTAAAAGGTCCTTTCAAACCTGATTACTACAGGTATTAATTTAAAAATATAAAAGCCCGATATTACAGTCGGGCTTTCTTTTTTCAACACTAAAAAATTTTACGAACATTGTCCCAAATTCTCTAACGCAGCATTCAGGTTATCGTACTTAAATTTAAATCCGGATTTTAAAAGTTTCTCGGGAACTGCCCGCTGGCTCATAATAATCGATTTTCCGAATTCACCGAGCGCAATATTTATTCCTAATTTTGGTACTTTGAAGAATGAAGGACGGTTCAAACTTTTTCCCATTTTATTAGCAAATTGATTCATTGTAACATCCTCCGGCGCAACTGCATTTATTCCATCTCTCATCAACTCATTTTCTAGAGCAAATAAATAAATATTAACTACATCATCTATATGAATCCATGGGAAATATTGTTTACCGCTGCCAAGTGCTCCGCCAACAAAAAATCGAAAAGCTTTTTGCATCAAGGGAAAAGTCCCGTCATCATTACTCAATACAACACCGGTGCGAATCGTAGCGACTCTTACGTTAAATTTTCTCGCTTTGAATGCTTCGCTTTCCCAATTCGCACAAACCTTTGCGAGGTAATCATTTCCTGCAGCAGCATCTTCGTTTAATTTTTTTTCTCCTTTGTCGCCATAATATCCAATTCCGGAGGCACAGACAAACACTACCGGTTTGTTTGATGATTCACCAATTTCATTTACAATATTGTTAGAACTGATCACCCTGCTATCAATTATTTCCTGTTTATATTTTTTTGTCCATCTTTGTGCAAATAAATTAGCTCCGGCAAGATGAATAATTCCATACACACCGTCTATCTCATTTCTCCATGTTTCAGGTTGAGTATAATCCCAATAAACATATTTTTCAGCGCCGATTAGTTTTGTCCCGGCTTCCCTGGGATTTCGAGAAAATACTTTTACCGAGTAACCTTTTTCATTTAAAGCTGTAAATATTTTACTTCCTATCAATCCTGTTGCACCGGTTAAAATCACTTCTTTTTTCATATCTCTTTACTTCCCATATATCGCCAAATTACATTTAAGCAGGTTTGCATATTCACAGGACGCGGAACTTAACCGCATTCTTCTTGCATAAATTATCCTTGTCATAATTATTCAATAATTTTTGCCATCATAAATTCATCAACGTAATTACCATCAACTAAAAAAGAATCTTTCTTAGTTCCTTCTTTAACAAATCCCATTTTATTATATAAATTGATCGCATTTGTGTTGGATATAAAAACGCATAAATCCAAACGGTGAATATGATTTAACTTTGCCCATCTCTCTACTTCATTAAAAAATAATTTTGCAATTCCTCTGCCTTGAAATTTTTTCAACACTGCGAGATTTATATGCGCCGAATGTTTATTCCGATTGAATTTTCCTCTCTCTGCTTCAATGTAACCAACTACCTCATCATCATGGATTGCAAGCAGTATCAAGTCTTCTTGTTTTGATGAAATTATTTTCTCCATCTCTTCCAAAGTAGTTTTTCTTTCACCCGGTTCGTATGCGCGGAATTCTGTCTCTTCATCGAGTTTATTTTGAAGTGCTAAATATGCTTGTGCATCTTCGGAAGTAATTTTTCTGATATTCATATAGTTGTGCGCACTTAAATGGATCCATTTCCTACTTTCAAATATAATCTAAAAAAGTCATTATTTCTTTTTTACCCATAGTGATAAAGTTTCATCATTAAACGCCGAAGGGTAGATATATTTTTCAATACACATTTAATAAGTTTAAGGAAAACGGCAGAAAAATTTTCTCGTTTGCAAGGTGTGATTAACGAAAAAAGCATTATCACGGATTTATTATTGAGTAGAGTCTTTTGTTTTGATAATAAATATTACCGCGGGTGTTAGTTACAGCAGAATTATTTTTCCCTCAGTCTGTACCGATCATAAATGAGTTTGAAATAAAAAAAGAATTAAAAAAATCAGATGATTTATTTATTCAATAAATTCTTTTCAATAAAATAGCTGAACTTCAATAAATTTAATTCAGCAAATTGGGGTGAGAGCAGTTGTATGCCGATTGGAAGTCCGTCTTTATCTTTTGCTGCGGGAATATTTATGCCCGGGATGCCAGCAAGATTGGCGGAGGTTGTGTAGATATCACTCAAATACATTTCCAATGGATCGCTTGATTTCTCGCCGATTTTAAATGCAACAGTTGGCGAAGTTGGCGTTAAAATTAAATCAACTTGTGTGAAAGCTTCATCAAAATCATTTTTAATTATGCGTCTTGCTTTTTGAGCTTTGCGGTAATATGCATCGTAGTAACCGGAAGAAAGTACATAAGTACCGAGCATTATCCGGCGTTTTACTTCGCTTCCCAAAGCTTCGGAGCGGGAATTATTATACATCTGCAATAAGGTAGATGAATCTTGAGAACGGTAACCGTAGCGGGCACCGTCGTACCGGGCAAGATTTGAGGAAGCCTCTGCGGTTGTCAAAATATAATAGGCGGCGATTGTGTATTCAGTATTAGGTAAACTGATCTCTTTTACCGTTATGTTATTTTCTTTCAACTGCTCAATAAAATTTTCTATTGCATTCTTTACTTCAACTGATAGTCCTTCTGAAAAATATTCTTTTGGAATTCCTACTACCGGACTAAAGTGATTATTAATTTCTTTGCTATATGCAGGAACATCTTTATTTGAAGAAGTAGAATCATTTTCATCTTTGCCGGATATTACTTCAAGAATTGCGGCAACATCGGTAACATTATTTGTAAATGCGCCTATCGAATCGAAAGAAGATGCGAATGCTGTAAGACCAAAGCGTGAAACTCGACCGTAAGTTGGTTTTAAGCCAAACACTCCACAAAAAGAAGCAGGCTGCCTAATCGAACCGCCAGTATCCGTTCCAAGAGAAGCATCGCATAAACCGCCAGCAACCGCTACTGCCGAGCCGCCGCTTGAACCGCCAGGCACTCTCGATTCATCAACAGGATTTAATACGTTGCCAAATGCAGAGTTCTCGTTTGATGAGCCCATCGCAAATTCATCACAATTGGTTTTTCCAATTATTATTGCGTCTTCATCGATTAATTTTTGTATAACTGTTGCGGTATAAATGGAACGAAATTCTTGTAGAATTTTGGATGAGCAGGTGAGAGGTTTATTTTTAATGGCAAGTACATCTTTTACTGCGATAACCATTCCTGCAAGTTTGCCGTAACTGCCGCTCTTAATTTTAGATTCTACAGAATCTGCAATTGACAATACATCTTCATTAAAAATAAAATTAAAAGCATTTAAGTTTTTTTTTGCTTCAATTTTTTTAAGAAAATATTCGAGGTTGGAACGGAGAGATAGCTCTCCACGTCTAACTTTTTCAATTTTGTCAAAGTTGTTGGAATATGAAATCAAATTATTTAGAGCTTGAAATCTCTTATCAAGAATTAAGATTTGTTCGATGTTTTTTTATCTTCATCGGATACTTTAATATCCTCTTCAACATCCTTTAAGGATTTTTTAAATTCTTTCATTCCTTTGCCAAGTCCTTGAGCCAGTTCTGGAATTTTTTTAGCTCCGAACAAAACAAGTATGACCAAAAGAATTAGTATTATTTCTGTTGCGCCAATGTTTCCAAACATATTAAACCTCTATTAAAAAATTATTAATAACTGAATTAAAAATTAATGCGCCATCAGTTTTTCCGAGAACAGAGTCGCTGCAGCGTTCGGGATGGGGCATCATTCCTAATACGTTTCCTTCTTTGTTCATTATTCCTGCAATATTCATCGCCGAGCCGTTCGGATTAAACTTTTCAGTTACCTCGCCATCTTTTGATGAATATTGAAAAATTATCTGTTTGTTCACTACAAGTTCTTTCAGAGTATTCTCATCTGTAAAATAATTACCATCTCCGTGAGCCACCGGCACTTTAAGAATTTTACCGGTAGGAATATCTTTTGTAAAGACAGTCTCAGAATTAGCAACGGAAAGATAAACATCTTTACAAATAAATTGTAGCGATTTATTTTTTAACATTACTCCTGGCAACAAACCGGCTTCTAAAAGAATTTGAAATCCGTTGCAGATGCCAATAACAATTCCTCCGCGTTGGGCAAATTCAATAACCGACTGCATAATGGGAGAAAAGCGTGCAATAGAACCAGTGCGTAAATAATCGCCATAGGAAAAACCACCCGGCAAAATTATTATATCGCTCTTTTGCAGGTCTTTATCTTTATGCCATAAAAAATTTACTTCGAAACCAAATATTTTTTTTATTACATAATAAGCATCGTAGTCGCAGTTGGAACCGGGAAAAACCACTACTCCAAAGTTAGGTTTCATTAAATTTTTTCTAATTTAAATTCATAATCTTCCATGATAGGATTGGCGAGAAGTTTATTGCAATATTCATTTACTTCCTTTTCAGCCGCACTTTTATCATTCGCATCTACAACAAACTCTATAAATTTTCCAATACGGGTTTCTTTAACGTTGGACAATCCTAAAAGTGAAGCGCCTTTTTCCACTGCCACGCCCTGCGGGTCAAGAATCGATGGTCTTCTCCTGATTATTACTGTTGCTTTGAACAATTTATAATTCCATGTAATGGTAAAAATTGAAAAATAATCGTTTAAAAATTTTTGTTAATCTTATTAAAAATGTGTCTAAAAATACCAAATAGAACCATGAAAACAAAAACATAAAACAGAGCATTACCCTTAGTAACAATTAGTGCTATGGCGGAAATGACAATAAAAATTACAAGACCCGGTTTTTCTCTAAGTCCCTGTCTCGTCAATTTAGGGAGTGTATCGTACTTAATTTTACTTACCATTACAAAAGAAAGTAAAAGTACCATTGGAATTATAAAATAGTTGTACGGCTCGGAGAAACCAATATCAGGTTTGTAATATGCTAAAATAAATCCTGCAATTGTAATTGCTGAAGAAGGAATAGGGAGACCTTTAAAATAGGCTTTATCAAAACCTACAAGCTGCACATTGAACCGCGCGAGTCTGAATCCACCAGCAATCATTAACAGTGAGCTTAAAATAATTCCCCATGAATTAAACTGATAAAAGTACGTTTGGTAGATGAGAAATGCAGGTGCTACCCCAAAACTTACCACATCCGAGAGGGAATCGAGCTGCACTCCAAGTTCGCTGCTTGATTTTGTTAACCTTGCCATAAATCCATCAAGCGCATCAAAAATTGCCGCGATAAAAATAAGCCATGCTGCATATTTAAACTTGCCCTGGCTTGCATTTATGATTGATAAAAATCCGGCGAACATATTCATTGCGGTGAAAAGATTCGGCACAACCGAACGGGGAATGCGTGGTATGTTCATTTTCATTTTTTCTTGAAGATAATTGTTTCGCCGGCAGTAACCA
>MNYQ01000079.1 GCA_001873185.1 Ignavibacteria bacterium CG2_30_36_16
TAAAATGCCCGAAGCGTATATCCGTCTCCCTCAAAGAATTTAATATTGCTGCGCCGATTGCTCCGCTTTGAGAAAGAAACGCAGCGGTACCTGTTTCGGGTTTTTCGGCTACAAAAGTTGCGTTAAGTTTTATCTCTTCAAAAGTTGTAATTACACCCATACAATTTGGACCTACTAATCTTGCGCCGCTCTCTTTTACTTTTTGAAGAATGCGGTTTTCAACTTCTTCACCTTCTTTGCCAATTTCTCTAAAGCCGGCAGTAATTAAAATAATCGATTTTACATTCTTCTTTAACAGCTGTTCTACTGTAACTTCAACAAATTTTTTCGGCACAACAACTATTGCCAGATCAATTGGCACTTTTATGTCATCAATAGATTTATAGCATTTGTAATCAAGCACTTCATTTGCCTTAGGGTTGACGGGGAAAATTTTTCCAGTATAGCCAAACTGCTTAATTGTTTTAAGGAGTTCGTAGCCAATACTTTTTTCTTTTGTTGACGCACCGGCAATACAGATGGAAGCGGGGTAGAAAAATTTATTTATTTGAGGATCCATTCATCAATAATAATAAATAATTAAAAATATTATAGGAAGAAGTATGCCCAGCGCGGTCATCCATGCGCCCCGCCCGGTAATTCCATTTTTCCCTTTGATCATAAATAAACCTGAAATTGCAAGGAATGCAAGCGCAACTGCAAACACATCAGCAACGTACGTCCACACTTTTTTAGGAGCATTTAGATGAAGAAAATTTGACTCTCTAATAACGGTTCTGCTTGCCATTTTTTCCTGAGAAACTTCCTTTGTTGTGTAATTTACCGATATTGTATTTCCTTCGACGAAGATGTCAAGTTTATCAGGTGCAGGGCGGAAACTGTTTTTAATTTTTCCCGTCTCGCCAATTTCATTTAATATATATTTTATCATCGCTTCTTTTTCGAGCGAAGGAATTGAATCGAGTTTTATTGTACTTCTTTCGATACTGTAATTAGGATTCCATTCATCAACATGGTTAACAGCAACGCCGGATATTGCATAAATTACAGTTAAACCAGTTGCAAGATAACCAATATCTCTGTGTAAAATTCTGATCCACTTACGCCATTTCATTGTTTCTTCCTGTTATTAAAAAAGGGATGACTAAAAGCCATCCCCGCATGTAAAAATTAATTTTGAAAATTATTATTTAATAACAGCGCCAAGTCCGCGTATTTGATAAAATACTTCCGGTCCCGTTACTGATGCAGGATCAAACTTCTGACCTACTTCTTCAGCATGATGTTTTGCGCGTTCGATAGCTTGTTCCTTAGTCATTTCAATTTTTTCAATTGTTCCTTCAACAAGAGCCGTTTTACCTTTCTCTTCTAAAGGAAATACTATTTCGCCGTCTTCAACTTTTATTTTAATTTTTTCAAACTCTTTATCACTTGCAATTTCCATCCAGCAGCCGCGTTTGCTGCACACATCCACTATCATTCCTTCTACTAATACTTTCTTACCTGTAAATTCTTCAGGGTTTGCGAATATATCGGAAATTTTTGTTTTTTCTTTTAGCGTTACACCTTTGCCGTATTTTTTACCTTCCGCCAGGGAAACACCAACAATTAGAAACACGGCAAGAAGGACGAATATTAATTTGCGCATCGTAGCACCTTTCTATAATTAATCATTAATTCAAAATTTTCAACACGAATATAAAACATTTACAAAGTTGATGCCATAAAATAATAAACAAATAGCAATAATTTTTAATAGAATAATGCAAAAATTTTGCCGGCAAACCCATAATTATTAAATATCTTCTTATTTTTGATAATGTAATCATTTCACACTGAACTGCACTGAATGAAAGATGAAAATGGAATTAAAAAACGATAGTAAATTCGGCGATATGCCCGTTGATGACTTTCGCCGTTACGGTCATCAAATGGTCGATTGGATTTCAGATTATTTGAATGACATTGAAAAATTTCCGGTGCTCTCTCAAATAAAACCTGGCGAGGTAAAAAAACATTTGCCCGAACAACCTCCGCAAAAAGGGGAAGAGTTGGCAAAAATTTTTAGCGACATCAACAAAATTATCATGCCTGGTATGACGCATTGGAATCACCCCGGGTTTATGGCGTACTTTAATTCTACATCAAGCGGACCTGGAATACTTGCCGAAATGTTAACCGCCGCATTTAATGCAAATGGGATGATATGGCGAACCTGCCCATCCTCCACAGAACTTGAACAAGTGATGATGAACTGGTTAAGGCAAATGTTAAAACTGCCGGAAGACTTTTGGGGAATAATTTACGATACAGCCTCCGTAAGCACTATGCATGCAATCGCCGCCGCGCGTGAAGAAGCCGGTGAAAAATACGAACTCCGAGGAAAGGGAATGACTGGCAGTCAATCACCCCGCATGAGATTATATTGTTCCGAGCAGGCTCATTCATCCGTTGAAAAAGGAGCGTTGACGCTCGGCATCGGTTTGGAAGGTGTTAGAAAAATTTCTGTTGATGATGAGTTCAAAATGATTCCCGCCGAACTTCAAAATGCCATTGAAGAAGATAAGCAGAAAGGCTGGCTTCCTTTTTGTGTTGTTGCAACAGTAGGAACAACCTCGACAACGAGCATTGATCCGGTTGAAAAAATTGCGAAGATATGCACTGCCGAAAATATCTGGCTTCATGTTGATGCAGCGTACGGCGGTACTGCGGCAATAGTGCCGGAGATGAGATACATTTTAAACGGAGTTGAACACGCCGATTCTATTGTTGTTAATCCTCATAAATGGATGTTTACACCGATTGACTTAAGCGCTTTCTACACACGAAAGCCGGAAGTTTTAAAACGGGCATTTAGCCTTGTCGCCGAATATTTGAATACAGCCGAACAAAATAAAGTTGAAAGTTATATGGATTACGGCGTGCAGCTTGGCAGGCGTTTTCGCTCGCTTAAGCTATGGTTCATCATCCGCTATTTTGGCGTTGACGGGATAATTGATAGGCTGCGCTATCATTTAAAACTAACGCGGGATTTTTCGGGATGGATAAATTCTCATTCACACTTCCGGCAGATGGCGGCCGCGCCGTTGGGTGTTACATGTTTCCGTGCAGTAATTCAAAATAAAAGTGATGATGAACTTGATATATTAAATGAAGAGTTGATGAACAACATCAATAAAACGGGAAAAATATTTTTATCGCACACAAAACTGAACGGTAAGTTTGTTATTCGTCTTGCAATTTCCGGTATTCGCACCGAAGAAAAGCATGTTGAGGAAGCAAAAAAATTGCTCGATGAAAAATTAAAAGAGCTGCTTTAGGTTTCGCAAAGGAAAAACGATGGACGGTTTATTTCAATTTGGATTGCTGGCTTTCATATCCGTTTTTACGATGGTTAATCTAATTGGTGTTATACCGGTGTATACCGGTTTAACGGCGGCTATGAGTGAAAAGGATGCGCGGAATGTTGCATATAAAGCCGTGTTCATAGCTTTGATGACGCTGCTTTTGTTCGCTTTTACCGGCGGATTTATTTTTACTTTTTTTCAAATTTCAGTGAACAGTTTAAAGGTTGTCGGCGGCATAATATTTTTTATGGCTGGTTACGATATGCTTCAGGCTAGATTTGTAAGAACAAAAGCAGATAACGAAACAGTAAAAGAATTTGCAAAAGATGTTGCAATAACTCCGCTTGCAATTCCAATAATTAGCGGTCCCGGCGCTATAACTGCTGCAATTGTTATGATGAACGATTCGCCATTGATGATGCAGAAGTTAATTCTTGTATTTGCCATCGCACTAGTGTTGCTTATAACTCTCCTTTTCTTATTAAGCGCGCGGCGGATAATAAAATTCCCCGGTGAAAGCGGCAATAAAATATTGATGCGCATAATGGGGTAATTGTAATGGTAATTGCAGTGGAGTTTTTCTTCGGCGGTGTAAAACCAATTGTGCAAAATATATTGAAGATTAATTAATTGCGGGTGTTTTTGTGTCTTATACTTTTCTTTTCGCTTGCGGCTTGGCGTCTTCGCGAGAAGGGATGTTTCCCGCAGAGACGCAAGCCTAAAGTATAATTAGAATTGTTATTAAATTTATTTTATCAGTGTCATCTTCTTAGAAGCCTTATAATCGCCGCTTGTTATTTCGTAAATGTACAAACCGCTGGCAAGAGCATCTGCATTGAACGTTACTTCGTAACGTCCTTTTGTTTTGAAATCGTTAACGAGTGTTTTTATTTCTCTGCCGAGAATGTCGTAGACTTTTAATGTAACTATTCCATCTTTTGGTATTTGATAGCTGATTAATGTAGAAGGATTAAAAGGATTCGGATGGTTTTGAAAAAGCTCATACGATGAAATCGAAATATCGTTTGGTTTATTTACAGAAGTAACCGTATCACCATTTTCATCAACTATTAGATAACT
>MNYQ01000059.1 GCA_001873185.1 Ignavibacteria bacterium CG2_30_36_16
GCACAGGAATTGACACATTATCGTATTTCGGAGCTTTTTATAAAGTCGATCTCAAGAATGGTTTTCCTCTGTTAACAACAAAAAAAATTGAGTGGAAATCTTTGCTTCACGAAGTATTGTGGTATTTATCCGGTGATAACCACATTCGTAATTTAAGAAAACATACTAAAATTTGGGACGCATGGGCTGATGAAAACGGAAATCTTGAAACAGCATACGGATACTACTGGCGGCATTTCCCCAGCGCTCATAAGGATGTTGATGGGAATTGGCATGTGAAAGAAATCGATCAAATTCAATATGTGATTGATGAAATTAAACGGAATCCAAACAGCAGACGATTAATAGTTACCGCCTGGGAACCCGGCAATGCAATTTATAGTAAACTTCCGCCATGCCATTACACCTATGCTTTTAATGTAAACAGCGGAAGACTTAACTGTCATCTTACACAGCGTTCCGGCGATATAGCTTTAGGAATTCCATTTAACCTTGCTGCATATTCTATGTTAACTCAAATCATCGCTCAGGAAACCAATCTTGAGCTTGGTGAATTTGCTCATACTATTATTGACGCCCATATTTATGTTGCTGATGAAGGCACTGAAAATGAAAAATATGATCACTTAAAAGGATTGAAAGAACAGTTAAAACGGAATCCTCTTCCTTTGCCGAAATTAAAGATTGCTAAAAAACCGATTGATGAATTGAATTTTGAAGACTTTGAATTAATTGATTATCAACATCATGAAAAAATTAAATTTGAGGTAGCAGTTTGAAAAAGATAATCATTTCCGCTAAATCAAAAAACGGAGTGATTGGCAGACAGGGTGAACTTCCATGGCATTCGAAAGATGAATTTTTACACTTTAAAACTACAACCTTCGGATTTCCAATAATTATGGGGAGAAAAACTTTCCAATCACTCGGCAAACCTTTGAAGGGCAGATTACATTTAGTTATTACGCGTCAAAAAAATTTTTCACTCCCTTTTAGGGAAGTTTTAATATTTAATGATTTGAAAACTGCATTCGCATATTGTGAAAGAAATAATTTTGAAAAAGTATACGTAATAGGTGGCGGTGAAATTTATAAACAGGCAATAAATCATGTTGATGAACTTATTATCTCAATTATAAATATTGAAGTGAATGGAGATGTGCATTTTCCGCTGATTGATCCTGCAATCTGGAAAGAAGCTTCGCGTGAAAAAAGAAACGAATTTGATATTGTCGTCTATTCAAAAATCTAAAAAAACAAATCGAGTATTGTGAATAAAATTAAAATCCTTCCGGAAAACATAGCAAATAGAATAGCCGCAGGCGAAGTCGTTCTGCGTCCCGAATCTGTTGTAAAAGAATTGATAGAAAATTCAATTGATTCAGGAGCTAAAACAATTGAATTAATAATTAAAAGGGGAGGCAAAGTCTTAATACAGGTGGCTGACGACGGCATAGGTATGTCTGAAGAGGATGCAATGATTTGTGTGCAAAAACATGCAACAAGTAAAATCAGCAACATGGATGATCTTGATGCGATATCAACTCTTGGATTTAGGGGGGAAGCCTTAAGCGCGGTGGCAGCAGTTGCACAGGTTGAAATAAAAACCGAGATGCGCGAAGAAGATATTGGCACCCTAATAAGAATAGATGAGCCGGGAGAAATTTACAAAGGAAAAGGTTCCTTCCCCAAAGGCACATCGGTTGCGGTTAAAAATTTATTTTTTAATATTCCCGCGCGTCGCAATTTTTTGAAGACCGATTCAACAGAGCTAAAACATGTTATCGACACATTTAATAGAACAGCCCTCAGCCATCCTACTATTTGTTTTAAGTTTTTTAATGAAGGTGACCTAATCTTCAACTATAAAGAAGGAACGCTGGACGAAAGAATTAAACAAATATTTGCAGATAATATGCTTGATGCCCTTGTGCCGGTGGATGAACGCACTGATTTTATTTCGCTGCACGGTTACATTGGTAAACCGGCTCTTCTTAAAAAAAACAAAGGCGAGCAATATTTATTTTTAAATAACCGCTACGTTATAAGTAAACAAATAAACCATGCGGTTTTTTCAGCTTATGAAAATGTGCTTGCCCAGGGTGACTATCCTTTTTTTATCTTATTTCTCGAAATTGACGCTTCCCGCATTGATATTAACGTGCATCCATCAAAGCTTGAAGTACGTTTTGAAGATGAAAGGGATGTTTATCATTTTGTACTTGCAGTCATTAGAAAAAGTCTCGGTACGCATGACCTTGTTCCTTCAATTTCATTTAATGGGGATCGACCGGAAGAAGAAAAGCTTGGGATAAATGCGTTTCAAAAATCGGAAAGAAATGATTTCAGCGATCGTCCGATTAACCGTAATACAACAGCTGCACCGCGCTTCAGCGAAGAAGACATTGATCTTGTATTTAATAGTTTAAGTGATCTTGGTATCGAACGGCGGGAAAATATTAGCGCTCCATTTGAAGAGCCTGAGAATATAAATTTATTTCTATCAACCCCGTCATTAAATAAAAATGATGATGAAGGAGCCGGCTCAACATTTATTATTCAACTTCACAACAAATATATACTCTCTCAAATAAAAAGCGGCTTGATGATTATTGACCAGCATGTAGCGCACGAACGTGTCCTCTATGAAAAAGCGCTTGAAAGAATTGACGCCAATCTTCCCTTTAGTCAGCAGTTGATGTTCCCGAAAACGATTGAGTTTGATCCGGCAAGCCATGCTTTGTTAAAAGAAATAAATCCGTTACTAATTAAATTAGGCTTTGAGATAAAATATTTCAGCAGATATACTGTAGTGGTTGAAGGTTTGCCTGACGATATTAAACAGGGAACCGAAGCCAAAATTCTTAAAGAAATAATTGATGAATACTCTTTCAATGAAAGAGAAAAAAAACTTGAAGCGCGTGATAACCTCGCAAAGTCTTATGCTTGTAAAACGGCAATAAAAGCGGGTGACAGACTTAACGAAACACAAATGCGTTTACTGATTGATCAATTATTTGCAACAACAATGCCGTATGTGTGTCCGCATGGTAGACCAATTGTAGTAAAAATTCCTTTGGAGGAATTTGACCGCCGTTTTGGTAGAACTTGAAAGCAGTTTTAATCTTAGTAAAATTATTTTAAATTAGTTGCCAATTAATGAGTTATAATAGCAATTAAGGAAATTTTATGTCTAAAGAGTATAAAAAGAGAAAAGAAGAGTTTTTAAAAAAGTTAGAGAGCAGTAAAAACACCGGCATGAAGTTTACAACTGTTTCAGGTGAAGAAATAAATCCACTCTACGGACCGGATGATATTGAGGACATTAATTATTTGTCGGAAATAGGATTTCCCGGCGAATATCCTTACACGCGCGGAATTCATGCAAATGGTTACCGCGGTAAAATTTGGACGATGCGTCAGTTTGCCGGCTTTGGCTCGCCGGAGGACACAAACGAAAGATTTCATTATTTGCTTGATAGAGGGCAAACAGGACTCTCCGTTGCTTTTGATCTTCCAACTTTAATGGGATGGGATTCGGATTCGGCAATTAGCGAAGGCGAAGTTGGTATTTGCGGTGTTGCTATTTCATCGCTTCAAGATATGCAAATCCTTTTTGATAAAATTCCGCTCGACAAAGTTTCTACTTCGATGACAATAAATTCTCCCGCCGCTATGATATTTGCATACTACCTTGCAGTGGCTCAAAAACAAGGGGTGGGGTTTAAGGATTTAAGAGGCACAATGCAAAATGATATTCTGAAAGAATATATTGCCCAAAAAGAATATATATTCCCTCCAAATCCTTCAATGAGAATTATTGTTGATATGATTGAGTTCTGTAAAAATGAAGTGCCACAGTTTAATCCGGTATCGGTAAGCGGTTATCATATTCGCGAAGCCGGTTCAACTGCCGCGCAGGAATTAGCGTTTACGCTTGCCGACGGATTCGCGTACATTGAAGCCTGCATCGAAAGAGGAATGGACGTTGATGAATTTGCGCCGAGAATATCATTTTTCTTTAATTCGCACCTTGACTTTTTTGAAGAGATTGCAAAATTTAGAGCGGCTCGTAAAATTTATGCTAAACGAATGAAGGAAAAATACGGCGCTAAAAATCCCCGCTCATGGTGGCTTCGTTTCCACACGCAAACTGCAGGGTGCACGTTAACGGCTCAGCAACCCGAAAACAATATCGTTCGTACGGCATTTCAGGCGCTGGCAGGAGTGCTTGGCGGAACGCAATCATTGCATACAAACTCAATGGATGAAACACTCGCATTGCCTTCTGAGAAAGCTGTAAAAATAGCGTTAAGAACACAACAGTTGATTGCCTATGAAACAGGCGTGATAAATACTATTGATCCTTTGGGCGGAAGTTATTTTATTGAAGCGTTAACCGAGAAAATGGAAAAGCAGGCTAATGA
>MNYQ01000170.1 GCA_001873185.1 Ignavibacteria bacterium CG2_30_36_16
AACTCTTCAGTTTCAATGAAAATATTGTGAATTCTTTTCGCTGCTCTTTCAAGACGGAGGTTTGAGCGGACGATGCCAACATAGTCCCACATTATTTGTTTAATTTCTTTTAGGCTATGTGTAATAAGAATTTTTTCATCCGCAGACAAAGCACCTGAATCATCCCAATTTGGAATATCTGGTATTGGAGCAGAACTTTCCTTCAAGTAGATTTTAATATTTTGTGCTGCACGTTCTGCAAAAACTATTGCTTCCAAAAGTGAATTACTTGCAAGACGATTTGCTCCATGCACACCGGTCATTGTAACTTCGCCGCAAGCGTATAATCCCTTAAGTGAAGAACGAGCATGTTCATCAACTACAATTCCACCGCAGGCATAGTGCGCCGCCGGTACAACAGGGATATAATCTTTTGTTATGTCAATTCCTCGTTTTAAACATTCTCTATAAATATTTGGAAAATGTTCTATTATTTCATCCGGTTTTTTATGAGTGATATCGAGATAAACAAATTCATCTCCCCGCTTTTTCAATTCATTATCAATCGCGCGTGCGACAATATCTCTTGGCGCAAGTTCTTGACGCTCATCATATTTCAGCATAAAAGTGTTTCCGTCCTTAGTCCGTAAAATTCCGCCGAATCCCCTAACAGCTTCCGAAATTAAAAACGACGGCGATTGAAATTTGTTTGTTTCACCAGCGGAAAATAGCGCTGTTGGATGAAACTGAATAAATTCCATATTTCCAATGCTAGCGCCGGCACGGTAAGCAATTGCAAAACCGTCTCCTGTAGCAATTGCTGGATTGGTTGTATGTAGATAAACCTGACCTATTCCCCCTGAGGCAAGTATTGTCGCTTTCGAAGAAATTTTTATAACTGATTTTGTCCTGCCATCAAGAACATAAGAACCCCAGCAGTTTCGGTTATCAAGCGGATGATTTCTTAAACGGTTCACATTATGTTCAGTTAACAAATCGATCGCAAGAGCATTCTCAATAAACTCAATATTTCCCCTTTCATTAACTGCGTTTATCAATGAGCATTCTACTTCCTTTCCGGTTAAATCTTCAGCATGAACTATGCGGTGTGTTGAATGTCCTCCTTCTTTTGCTAGATCAAGTTTGCCATCCTTCTCAGTAAAGTGTGTACCAATTTTAATTAAATCTTTAATTCGAAACGGACCTTCTTTAACCATTAATTCTACCATTTCTCGGTTACATAAACCAGCGCCAGCAATTAGAGTATCTTTAATATGATCCTCAAAAGAATCGTGGCTATCGATCACCGCTGCAATTCCTCCCTGCGCATAATTAGTGTTTGAGTCCGATTTTTCTTTTTTTGTAATTAGCACAACGTCAGCATATTCGGATACGCGCAATGCTGCAAACAAACCTGCAATACCACTGCCAATTACAAGCACATCTGTTTTTAAATTCATTTTAAATTTAGTTTTATTACTTCTTCAAATTTTTCAACAAAATAATCAATATGTTCCAATTCTACGATAAGCGGCGGCAGCAGCCTGACGACGTTAACGTTAGTAACGTTTGCGAGCACTTTCCTTTCACGCATTTCTTTAACAAAATGTGAACTGTCAATGCTTAATTCTACACCAACCATGTAGCCTCTTCCGCGCACTTCTTTTATTTTTTCAGGTAATCGGTTTTGAATCTCGAGCAATCTATTAAATAAATATTTTCCGTTAGAGGCAACTTTTTTCATTAATCCTTTTTCGAATACTTCTTCGAGCACAACTTTGCCTGCTGCACAACTGACAGAATTGCCGCCAAAGGTAGTGCCGTGTTTACCAACATCAAAAATATTTGAGTACTCTTTTGATGTTAAAATTGCTCCAAGCGGCAAACCTCCGCCTATTGCCTTTGCGGAGGTTATTATGTCGGGTTCCATGTTCAGATAGTTATGCGAAAATGGCATTCCGGTTCTTCCAATTCCGCATTGAATACAATCAGAAACTAAAGCAAAATCAAATTTATTTTTTAGTTCTTTTAATTGATCAGCGAATTGTTGTGAAATAAGATTTATTCCCCCTTCACCTTGAATAAATTCCACAAAAATTCCCGCAGTATCCTCACTAATCTTATTCGTCAAATCTTCAACGTCGTTAAAATTAATAAATTCAATTCCCGGCAGCAGAGGCTGAAATCCGTCACGATATTTGCTGCGGGCAGTTAAAGACATCGCGCCGTAAGTACGCCCATGAAAAGAATTGGTTAATGCAAAAATCTTTTTCTCCCGTCCTTGTTTTTTTCTGATTAATTTAATTGCTCCTTCGATAGACTCAGTTCCGCTGTTCGTTAAAAATAATTTATCCATTTGGGAGTGCTTTAAAAGCAATTCAGCAAATTCTACCTGTATGTCCGTGATGTAATTATTAGATAAATGCCCGAATAAAGTAATCTGTTTTGTAACTGCCTCAACAATCGCAGGATGTGCGTATCCAAGTGCGTTTACTCCGAGACCGGAAAAAAAGTCTAAATATTTATCGCCATTTTTAGCGAAAAGATAGACGCCCTTTCCGTGTGAGAGGTCGATAGGAATTCTATTATAAGTAGGAAGGAAATATTTTTTTTCTTTTTCAAATATATTGTCCATAAAATTACTCTAATTAAATAAATATGTTGAAGAAAAAATCAATAAAAGAATAATTAGAAGATTGAATATTAACCCTGAAATTATCGCATTTAATTTATTTTTCAGTAAGGCAGTTAGCCCAATAAAAGATAATAAAACCGACCATAAAACAATTAACGCTTCAAATGCCGCTAATGTATAGGCAAGTGTGCTTTTGAAAAGAAATGGACTGGGATTTCGCGAAAAAATTATTCCACCAAATACTATCAGTTCAATCACAAATAAAAATGCTAATGCATAAATATGCGGAACAAATGAGTATGTAAGAACTGAAAAAGTGTCCCTCATTCTCACAGCCCAGCCTCCGTAAAAATAAATGAATTTTGCCGCGAAGGAAAATAAAAATAATAAAACGCTCAGGGCAAAAAATAAAATCAAAGCATTTAAGAAAAAATTATTAAGCGCCGGGTCAATAGTGTGTGTATAAAGAAAGAGGAATGCCGAGTTGATAGTGAACTTAATTGATACAAAAAGTAGAATAAAAAAAATAAAATTTTTATGTTCTGCGTTAATAATTAATCGAAAGGCTTCTGAAGGGCTATGAAGCATCAAACCGAGCAAATCCCATAGATCGAGATTCACAATTCTTTCGCGCAAATAGGATTTACAACTTATACAGGTCAGTTGATAAGATGGATTTTCAGCGCCACAGCTATTACAAACTTTTGGGTTTTTCATTATTCAAACTCCGGATTCAAATAAATAGTTTTTCAAATATAAACTTAAAACGGAATTCTTACTCCGATCATTGGATAGCGGGTTAAAAGATTGTCCTCTACGGTAAAATCGAACAGATGAGCATCAACGTAAGCATCAACTAAATTAAGAAGATAAGTGAGCCCGATATATAATGAAAATAAATCTCTCTGGTCCCTGTAAAAATCACGGTTGGATTGATTATATAGATTAGGATTTATTAAATAAGAATCGGCAAATTGATTGTAACTTTTATTGTTCTGTATCCAAGCATAAACTAACCATGCACTTAAACCCCAAATTATAGGAGCTTTATAATAAGACTCGTTGTAAATTTGTCCCCAGCCCGGAGCAACAGCGCTTCTTAAAATAGCGCCCCAAGGAGATTTATGCATAACAAAAACGGAATCTTTTGATTCGGAATTTACCGTATCAATTTTTTGCTGTGCTATAACCGGTGAAATCAATACAACCACCAGCAGTATTACCTTAACTGTATGATTTATTAATGACTTCAAATAATTCGAATAGCCGTTCAAGTTCATCGTTTGAATAAAATTCTATTGTTATTTCCCCTGCACCATCATGCTTTTGCTTGCAAATAACTTTAGTGCCGAAAATCCGTCTAAGTTTGTCTTCAACATCGTTTAAATTTGATGAAGCAATCGAAGAAGTTTTTACACCAAATGAAACCGTTCGCTTCGATTCACCGGAAGACATCAACAATTTTTTAACTAATTGCTCAGTCTTGCGAACAGATAAATTTCCGTCTATTATTCTATGTAAAGCATCAAGCTGAATTTCTGGTTTTGGTAAATTAATTAATGCTCTTGCATGACCGGATGTTATGACCTCTTTGATTAAACTTTCCTGAATTTGCTTTGGAAGTTTTAGAAGACGAATTGTGTTTGCTATTGTTGAGCGGTCTTTACCGACACTCTCGGCAATCTGTTCCTGCGTTAAGTTGCATTCTTCCATTAATCGTTTGTATGCTTGTCCTATTTCTATAGGATTTAACTTTTCGCGTTGAATGTTTTCAATTAATGCCATTGCAAGCATTGCTTCATCGGTGTCTACTTTGATTATATATGCGGGTATATCTCTATATCCAATTTCTTGACATGCTTTTAATCTTCTTTCACCCGAAATTAGTTCGAATCTGTCCTTTCCCTTTCGTCTAACAGTTATTGGCTGAATTAGTCCGTTAGAAAGAATCGATTTTTTTAATTCCTCAAGAGCCTCCGGTTCGAAAAACATTCTTGGCTGAAAAGGATTTGGGGAAATTTGATCAACAGGAATTTTTGCAAGCAAATCAAATTGCTCACCATCGTCTTTTTCTAGTTCATCATACTTGGCGGTAAAATTCCCATGCCTGTTATTTGCTATCGGCTTCATAAGGGCATCTAACCCGCGTCCTAAACCAGTTTTCATATCATTTTATTTCAATGGATTTATTTTCGTTTGAGTTTCTTCCTAAAAATTCGGAAGCGAGCGACATATAATTCTGCGCACCCGAAGAAATGGCATCGTACAAAATTACAGGTTTACCGAAGCTCGGCGATTCCGAAATTCTTACATTTCGATGTATGATGGTATTATAAACTTTATCTCCAAAATATCTTTTTACTTCCTCAGTTACCTGATGCGATAAACGCAAGCGTGTATCGAACATGGTAAGTAAAACGCCTTCAATCGTAAGATCCTTGTTGTAATGCTGCTTTACAATGTTAATAGTGTTAAGTAGCTGTCCAAGTCCCTCAAGCGCAAAATACTCGCACTGTACAGGTATTAAAACCGAGTTTGATGCTGTTAATGAGTTTAATGTCAACAAACCAAGTGACGGAGGGCAATCAATTATTATGTAATCATAATTATCTCTTACAAGATAGAGTGCATTTTTAAGCAATGCTTCCCGCTGCTGCATATCCACCATTTCGATTTCTGCACCGACCAAATTTATATTTGAAGGTAATAGATCGAGATGTGGCATGTATGTTTGAAGAATAACCTCTTCGATTGAATTATCACCAATCAGCACTTCATAAATTGATGGAGACTGGTGAGTAACGCTTAAGCCCGACGACGAATTTGCCTGAGGGTCCATATCCACAAGCAACGCATTTTTTTCTGCGGCAGCAAGTGACGATGATAAATTTATTGCGGTTGTAGTTTTCCCTACACCGCCTTTCTGATTAGCAATTGAAATGATTTTCGACATTAATTTCCGAAATAATTATTGCATGATTAAAAAATAATCCGCTAAAAACAGCTTTTAACAGGATTGTTAAAATACCTAATCACATAGTTTTTTCATAGTAAAATAAACATTATAAATCTATCTCCTCACCGAATTCCATCACTTTGCATTTATGATCTTTTCCTTCAACTTTATGTTTGAATTCTTGTGGGTCTGCTTTTATAGGCGGAAAAGTATTATAATGAATTGGCACTGCAATTTTTGGATTTACAAGTTCTACAGCTTTGACTGCATCGTCAATACCCATTGTAAAATTATCCCCGATCGGAAGAAGCATGTAATCAACTGCATTCATCTCGCCGATAAGTTTCATATCGTAAAATAAACCGGTATCGCCGGTATGATAGATAATTTTGCCATCTACATACAATAACACACCGGCAGGTTCTCCCGCATATTGTCCATCGGGTGTTTTGGAACCGTGATGGGCTATTGTAAATTTCACTCTGCCAAAATCAAAATTATGACCTCCGCCAATATGCATATTATGCGCTCTAAAACCTTTGTCAATTAAATAATTTGCAAGCTCATTAACGCAAATGAATAGAGAGTTATGCTTCCTGGCTATTTTCATAGCGTCTCCGAGATGGTCTCCATGAGCATGCGTCAAAATTATATAATCTGCCGAAACTTCGCTTGATTTTACAGGAGAGTTCGGGTTGTCATCAAGAAATGGATCAATTAAAATTACTATGCCATCCTTTGTGGTTATTTGAAAAGCCGAATGAGAAAAATATCTTAATTTCATTTGAGTACTCCTTCTCTCTAAAATTATGATTCAATTTGCACTATAAAATATTAAAATTTTTGCTGACTATGAACAGATGAAGTTGAATTCTTGTAAAATTAATTTGTAATTTCTGTTTAGGAAAAGAGGTCAAACCTCAGAGGTCAGATGTCAAAACTCATAAGGGAGAAGTTAGAAGAAATCGTAATCCTAAATTTTTCCGTCAAATTCCGTTAGTTGATTAATTAAAATATTGTCAACTAAGCAGCTCAAAATTCATTCGTTAGCTAACGAACAAAATGTTTAATATTTCTTCAAAAGAATTTTAGTAAAACCGATAATAGTTTTGAACGCCTTCATTTTGCTTACTTCATCAGCATAGATAGAAGGAATATCCACAAAACCTATTTTCAATTTATTTAGAGCGGCTCTAACAATCATTTCACTCTCTGCCTCAAAACCCGCTTCATCCGGTAAAATATTTTTTACTGATGATAATCTGAATAATCTGTAACCACATTGACTATCTTTAATTTTTTGTTTGCACTTTACAGATAGTATTTTGGAAGTCAACAAATTGCTAAGTTTTCGGTGAAATGGCATATTCGACATCAGGTTTAATCTATTTCCGATTACTAAATCGTTTCCCTTTACAGCATCTAAGAAATAAGGGATATATTCAGGCGGGTGCTGCATATCAGCATCAAGCGTGAATGCAAATTGATAATTATACTCAACCGCTTTTTGTAGTCCGGTTTTTAATGCAAAACCTTTTCCAAAATTTCTTGAGAGATTGATCAACCGAACTTTATCATTACCAGAAATAATATTTTCGGATTTATCCGAAGAACCGTCATTAACGGCAATAACTAAATCAACATATTGAAGAGATCGATTTACAACTTCTTTAATTTTATTTTCTTCGTTAAAAAATGGAATTACAGCGCAAGTTTTATTTTTGAGTGAGATACTGTTCAATCAAACCTCTCCATCCTTTTACGGCAGGGCTGCGGAACGATTGCGATATTCTATTACGAAGTGCTTCTTTAGACAAACCTTTTGTTAAAATCCCATCCTCGGCAACTGAGATACCTCCAGTTTCTTCCGAAACAATTACAGAAATTACATCAGCCTGCTCGGATATTCCAAGCCCGGCGCGATGACGCATTCCAAGAACTTCACCGTTAACGCTTGTGCTTGATGATAATGGAAGTGTTACACGAGCTGCTTCGATGATATTATTTTTTACTACAACTGCACCGTCGTGCAACGGCGAACGTGGATAAAATATATTGCGAAGTAAATCTTTAGAAAGTTTGGCGTTAAGAATTTCACCCGTCTCAGTAAAACCCCTTATTCCGCTCGACTTAATAAGAATGATAAGTGCACCATGCTGATGCTGCGATAGTTCGAATGCGGCATCAGTAACAATTTTTGCAACTTCGGGCGCCTCTGCACGCATGAATATTTTTACTAAAGGATTTCGGGCAACTATCACAAGAAGCCTTCTAATTTCCGGTTGAAATAAAATTAAAAATGCTATAACCCAAATATCTGTTATTAGCTTCAGCAGCCAACTTAATGCTTTAAAGTTTGCAGCCTGCGAGACAAAAGAGAGCACAAGGACTAACATCAGACCAATAAATATCTGAGCGGCTATAGTTCCTTTTAATGTATTATAAAGTTTATAAATAATTATAGTTACTATAGCTATATCAACAATATCTAAAAAGGATATGGTTAAGAAACCTATTTTAAATAATTCAAACATTTAGTGTAGTTGGTTTAATATTTTTTTTACTTGCGTTCCGATTTGAATATTATGCGTACGTATAATTCTTGCGCCTGCTTTTGCGGCGGCTGTTTCCATTATTGCAGTGGCAATATCTCTTTGGTTAACATCAGCGGCAATTATTTTACCGAGAAAAGCCTTTCTCGAAACTCCTATAACGATCGGGTATCCAAGGCACTTAAAATCTTCAAGCCTTCTGATAATGGCAATGTTATCTTCAAATCTTTTTCCGAAACCGATTCCCGGGTCAATAAAAATATTTTTAATTCCATTCTTTACGGCTTTTGTTGTTTGTTTGTAAAGATGGTCAAATATTTCTGCAACAGCATCCTCATAGGATGGATCTTGCTGCATATTGTTCGGGATGCCTTTTATGTGCATAATGATTATTCCGGCATCATATTTTTTTACAATATTAAAAATGTTAGGATCAAAAGTAAATCCGCTAATATCATTAATAATTTTCGCACCGCATTTTAAAGCTTCACCTGCAACTTTGCTTTTGTTCGTATCCACCGAAATAATGGCATCCGGTTTTAGTTCAATAATTTTTTTAATTACCGGGATTACTCTCTCCAGCTCTTCTTTTTCCTCAACCGGCAAAGCACCCGGTCTTGTTGATTCGCCTCCGATATCAATTATATCTGCTCCGGCATCAATCATGTTTATTGCATGATTAACAGCGTCGATTTCATTTAAATACAAACCGCCGTCGGAAAATGAATCGGGAGTTACATTAAGTATTCCCATCGTATAACAGAGTGAAAAATTAAAATCTTTCTCGCCTATTCTGTAGGATTTTAAATCATACTCTTCATAGTTTTTTATGATGTTTGTAATTTTATAACCAAGTTCTTCATCTCCTCCCGAAAGAATCCTGCGGCTCAATTCTTTAAAGTTCCAAATGGCGCCGGGTATAAAAAGATCTAAATTGTTAACTACATTTTCACTTTTATAACAAATTTCATTTTCATGCAGAACAATTTTCTGAACCTCGGAAGCGAGCTGCCTGGGCACATTTCTAATCTCCAATCCATAAAGCCCAGGTTGATAAACATCCCTGTATATCTTATACCGTGAACTATATTTTTTAAAGACATCCGAATGAGTAAGATTTATAATTTGAATTACCAAATGTTACTTAACCTAACTAATACCAAATTAAACAGGTTGATGATTTAATCCGCAGTTATATGATTTTCTTTTGAAATCCAATTTTTCCAGCGATGATTGTCATCTCAACCGAATAATCGTCGTTCAAAACTACAATATCAGCGTCTTTGCCTGCTGCTAAAATTCCTTTATGCTGTTCCATGCCTATAACTTTGGCGCCGTTAAGAGAAGCCATCCGAACTGCTTCTGTTAATTTAGCGTTTGCCGTTTCTACCATATTTTTAATAGCTCTGTTCAGAGTTAATGTGCTTCCAGCCAGCGTGCCATCTTCCAGAACGGCTTTGTGGTTTTTCATAAAAACTTTTTGGTCGGCAAACTCATATTCGCCTTCATGCATTCCGCCTGCACGAATTGAATCGGAAACTAAAACAATTCCGCTCGAACCTTTAAGCTTCAAAAGTAATTCCATTACTGCCGGGTGAACGTGGAGCGTATCTGCAATCAGTTCAATTTTCAACTCATTACGTAGTAAAGCGCCCAAAATTACTCCCGGATTGCGATGATGGAATGGTCGCATTGCATTAAATATATGCGTCACATGTGCGGCGCCGTTGTCAATTGCAACTTCAATTTCACTATAGTTTGCCATTGAGTGACCGATTGAAAGAACAATTCCATAGTTCGCTGCTGCACGCATAACGTGGATTGCACCCGGAATTTCCGGAGCAATTGTCATTATTTTAATATGACCGCGGGAGGCTTCCAAAATTTTTCCAAACGATTCAACAGTAGGCTTCCATAAATAATTTTCATTCATGGCTCCTTTCAACTCTTTATTTAAGTAGGGACCTTCCATATGTATCCCTTTAATATTGGCGTTTGGATGGTCTTCGATATAATCTGCTAATCTTCTTATGTCATTAAGCAACTGCTCTTCCGGTTTGGCAAATAAGGATGCAAGAACCGTAGTAGAACCATGCGATAAAAAATATTCACTCACTACTCCGATACTTTCTTCGGCTTCATCTGCAAATCCATAACCTTTTCCGCCATGTACTAGCAAATCGACAAAACCGGGAGTAATCACTTTTCCACTAACATCAATTACTTTAAATTTATCAGGTATTTTTACATCGCTTGATTTTCCGAGTTCGTATATCTTTTTATCTTTGATGACGATGGTGCCATTATCAACTATTCTAAAGGGAGTGACTATTTTTCCACCGACCAACGCAATATTCATTGTTTCACTTTCCTTAATAACTACTAATTATGTTTTTCAATTCGGTTACCGCCGCCGAAATGTTATCTGCTTTAAATATTGATGAACCGGCAACAATAACATCTGCACCGGCATCTAAAATATCTTTTACATTGTTGATGCTAATTCCGCCGTCAACTTCAATTAAAAAATTGGAGTTCATTTTTGATCTTAACTTTGCCGCTTCCTCGATTTTTCTTAGAGACGATTTGATGAATGACTGCCCGCCAAATCCCGGATTAACAGACATTATCAAAAGTAAATCGATCTCTTCGACGATATCTTTCAATGGTGCAACCGGAGTTGAGGGATTGATCGAAACTCCCGCTTTAGCGCCAAGTTCTTTTATCCTGGTAATGGTTCTGTTTAGATGAATCACCGCTTCTTGGTGAACAGTTATAAAAACGGCGCCTGCGTTAACGAATCCTTTAATGTAATCATCTGCATTTTCAATCATTAAATGCACATCAAGAGGCAAGACGGAAGATGCTTTTGCTGCTTTAACTATTACAGAACCAAATGAAATATTAGGTACAAAATGTCCGTCCATGACATCACAATGAATCCAATCAGCGCCGCCTATTTCTATTAGACGGATTTGTTGATGTAGGTTTGAAAAATCTGCCGAGAGTATTGAAGGTGCTAAAAGTGCCATAAATTATTCTAATTTTTCCTGTTCTTCGCCGGTTTCTGCTGTTTTTGTTATAAATAAATCAACAGCACCACCGGGATTTAATTTTGTGCCTTTACTCGGGTATTGGTCGAGGATTGTATTTGGAAGCAAAGAGAAAGACCGTTGGTAATTAATTTTACCGATTACCAAAGCGCTGTCGGCAAGAATTTTTTGAACTTCAACAAGCGATTTTCCGATTAAATCGGGGACTATTATTGTTCCGCTTTCCTGCCCGATGCTTAATGTAACGCCGACAAACTCTCCTTTTTTTAACGGGGTACCCATTGCGTACTGCTGATCAAAAATCATATTACGCGGATTACCGGAGGGAACTTCCTCAACTAAACCCAATTTTAAACCAATACGTTCCAAAGATAACTTTGCATCCCGCAAAGATTTCCCCTTCAAAGAAGGAACGCGAACAACCGGCTCTCCACCGCTTAAATAAAGATGTACGCGTCTGCCTATTTTAACAACTGTGCTTGCTTCAGGATTTTGAAATACAATTACTCCTTTTGCATACTTTGCATCAAAAGTAGTATCGCTAATCACAGGTTCAAAATCCGCATCTTCCAGACGCTCATAAGCTGCTGACTCAGTTAAGCCTATCACACTGGGCACTTCAGCTTCCGGAGAACTAACGTACCATGGGAGTAATAATTTGTCAAATAATATCAAGAAGACAATAACTGCCGCAAAAACAATTAGTATTTTTTTTACGATTGGTTTTTGAAGGAAATTTTTCATTGAAACAAATATATCAATTGAAGCCTACTTAAACAACAAACATGAAAGGCGGTAAAGCCTTCCCCGCTATCCATTTCTTTTAACATAAAGATTATACATCCACATAAAAATAGTTGCCGCTAAACCTACACAAATTAAAATAACAAAGATCACTCCAGGCTGATTGGAATCTGTGGCAAATGTTTTGTAAATCCATCCGCCTAGTGTTCCGCCAAAACCCCAGCCAATCGCTATCGGAAGAAAAGCATACCCCTGGAATAAGGCAGTTTGCCCTTTAGGAGCAAGGTCTGCAATATATTCATAATACCTCGGCGCCTGCATCTGTTCGCCAATTGAAAATACAACTATTCCTGCGATGAACAAAGGTATGCTTGGATTAATTAAAATGATTGCCCAGCATAATGTAGAAATTAAGAATCCTGTTGCGATTGCCCCGGTGGGCGATAATTTTTTCGTAAGCAGGTTTATCGGAAGCTGCAAAAGTATTATTGACCAAGCGCCGACCGAAGTTATTAATTCAAATGGCGCATCGGGGGAAATATAATCCGTAATATAAAATGGTACGATGATGAAAATCTGCCAGAACATTAACCAGTATAGAGAAAAAATAAGTAGAAATATTATAAACCTAAATCGCGTTAGCACAAGCAATAAATTTTTAAATACTTCGAGCAAAGATTTATATTCTTTAACTTCCACGTCAGCAGGTTCTTTGAATAAAACTAAAGTAGTAACAAACATTAATGTACAACTTAGAGCCGAAGTAAGGTAAACCATCTCGATTCCTATTGAATCTCTTACAAGGAATGCAAACAGCGGGCCCAATGCACCGCCGATGTTTACAAGCCAATAATAGATTGCGTAGCCGAGTGATTTTGATTCTGGTGTTGAAGTTAAAGCAACTGTGCCAAGTACACTCGGTTTAATAAATGAACCGCCGATCGCCGTAAATATTAATATAATTGTAAGCGCCCAGAATAAATCAAAATTTTCATACCAGCCGCTGAATGCTTCCATACCGGTTGATCCGATTAAAAAATAACCGATGGCGAGTATAAAAAAAGCAAAAGAAAAAGCTTTCTTGAAACCGTATTTATCTGCCAAGGCTCCGGCAAAAATTGGAAGCAAATAAATTAATCCGCCAAAAATTGAAGTCAATGCACCTGTTTCAACTTCATCGAATTTCAGATGGTTGCGAAGGAATACAGCTAAAATTGCATTCTGACCATAATAAGCTATCCTCTCGAATAGCTCCATTATATTTGCAACCCAGAATGAAGGTTTGAAACCTGTTTTTACTAATTGCAATGTACTGTTATTACTCAATTAAAAAACCTTTCAAATTTGGTTTGAAATATATCAAATGAGTTTTTTTAAACAAAACTATTTAAGCCTGGTCAATCACTTTTATTTTTTATTGTGTAAGTTTTTTCGCAGATATTGTTCACTCGACTAATTTATTTTCTATTCTTAATTCTCAGCGGCGAAAACGTAGTTAGTAACTCACCTTACGCAATATGATATTCAAATTTTGTCGGAACCGTCCTAAAAGTTGAAAAAGTCATTGCGAACGAGTCTTCGAGTGAAGCAATCTTTTGTTTTTAATTCAAAATTGAGATCACTTCATCCGGCAGCCGCCAATCTGCGTACGGTGAGTTAGTAAGATTCGTAATTTCGCATAAATTATTTTAGTTTAAACCCATGTATAGAAATTATTTTATTCTCAACAGATTAATTTTAGAACTCACCCCGCTATTGCGGGAAGCGTTTGTCACTTCAGCATTTTCTCAGGAGAAGGATAGATTAATTCTTCACCTATTGAAAAATAACGAATCGTTTTTCCTCGAACTATCGTTAAACCCGGGTAATCCCTTTATAGCTTACCGCGAATCTTACAGCCGCGCTAAAAAAAATACGGTAGAATTTTTTAATCAATTCCTCCCTCAAAAAATTAGCAATGTTTTAATAGCGGAGGATGATAGGATAATAAAATTCCAATGCGGAGAGGGCAGCTTCTATTTCACGATACGCGGAAAGTATACAAACTTTTATTTTATTAGCACATCGGAAGAATTAATTTCATTTGAAAAACAGGAGGAGAAATCAGCAGAAATGTTTGTACAAGAAATCTCTTCTAAAAAATATCTGAACTATTTTAATCTCCCTAATTTTAATGCCGAAGTTGACATCGAAACGGTTCGCAAAAATTTTCCCATACTCGGAAAAGAAATTACACTTGAGTATAAGAACAGATTCGGAGAAGAAAATTTATTGAATGTGCCGGAGTGCATTACGATAATTCTTACTGAAATAAGAGATGATCATTTTTCAGTTTTAACGGAATCATCATCCGGCAGCGTTCATCTTGCCCCTGCTGCATTTTCCATTTTCCCCTTTGAAGAAAAAGAGGATTTCCCATCGCTAATCGAAGCGGTTAATTATTTTTTACATAAGAAATTTTCTATTGAATCTTCAACAAATAAAAAAAAAATAATTGTTAGACATATTGAAAAAGAATTAGCAAAAGTAACACAGCGGATTAACAGTGTTAAAATCAGAATCGGAAAAGGTAACCGTGAGGTTGAATACAGCATGATTGGTAATTTATTGTTGATTAATCTTTACAAAATAGAGCATGCCGTTAGCGCTATTGAAGTAGAAAATATATATGATGAAAATAAAATCATCACAATAAAGCTCGACCCAAAACTTTCGTCAAAAAAAAATGTTGATGTTTATTTTGACAAATCGAAAAATGAAAGAATCTCTTTCACGAAAGCAAAAGAGATGTACTCTAAATTAAAACTTGAATTCGATAGGTTTAAAGAATACGAAAACCTTTCAGCAAGAGCAGAAACTGCAGAAGATTATGACAAACTAATAAAGGAATTAAGAATTAAAATGGAATATTCCATTAACGAAAAAGAAGATTTAAAAAGTAAGTTTAAGCAATACTTAATCGATGGGAAGTACAATGTTTTTGTTGGGAAAGACAGCAAGAATAATGACTTGCTAACAACCAGGTTTGCTAAACAAAACGACTACTGGTTTCACGCAAGAAGTGTTTCCGGCTCTCACGTAGTTTTAAGAATAGAGAACACAAAAGAACCTGTGCCGAAAATTGTTCTTAGAAAAACGGCTGCTTTGGCGGCTTATCATTCAAAAGCAAAAACCGCTGGTATGGTTCCGGTTTCATACGCTTTTAAAAAATATGTTGTGAAGAAAAAAGGTATGGAAGCCGGTAAAGTTGCGATGCTTAAAGAAGAGGTTTTAATTGTTAAACCGGAAATTCCAAACGGATGTGAATATGTATCAAACGAATAAACTTATTATCTTTGATAAGTTCTTTCACACATTTATTTCTATTCTTTCTCTCCCCTAATTTTATAATAACTTTAAAACAACCTGGGCATTGAGAAAGATAATCACAAATATTTATAGGAGTTTTCAATGCGTTTAATAATACAAAAAGATTATAAATTTGTTTCGAAATGGGCGGCTTATTATATAGCACACACAATAAACGAATTTAAACCTACGGCACAAAAAAGATTTGTTCTCGGTCTGCCCACCGGTTCATCTCCGATAGGTACATATAAAGAATTAATTGAACTCTACAAGCGAGGTAAAGTCTCTTTCAAATGTGTAACAACTTTTAATATGGATGAGTACGTTGGAATTCCGGAAGACCATCCGGAGAGTTACCATTCATTTATGAATAATAATCTTTTTAACCATATCGATATCAATAGAAAATTTGTTAACATTTTAAACGGAAATGCAAAAGATCTTGAAGCAGAGTGTGATTCTTATGAAAAAAAGATTCAGGCAGCAGGAGGTATTAATTTGTTTGTAGGAGGAATTGGTCCTGACGGACACATAGCATTTAATGAGCCCGGAAGCTCTCTTGGTTCTTTAACGCGCGTAAAAACTCTTACCATGGATACAATAATTGCCAACTCAAGGTTTTTTGATAACGATATAAATAAAGTTCCAAAAACTGCATTAACAGTTGGGGTAAAAACAGTTCTCGATTCGGAAGAAGTTTTAATAATTATAAGCGCACACAACAAAGCCCGTGCTGTTGCAAAAGTCGTTGAGGAAGGTGTAAACCACATGTGGACGGTCAGTGCATTACAGCTTCATCCAAAAGGAATGATTGTTTGCGACGATGCTTCTACTGTTGAGCTAAAAGTAGGCACGGTTAATTATTTTAAGGACATTGAATCGCACAATTTAGATCCAAAATATTTTAATTTTGATTAGCTGTTTAACCCGGGTATCTCTTTTTTTCATTTTGAAAATCTCAGGTTTATCTTATATTTGCACCACAAATTTTTGGTGATGCACCCGTAGCTCAATCCTTCAAGTACGTTAGCTAACGGACGGGACAAGTTTACTAGAGCATCTTTCCCGATTTCTTGGGAGAGCATAGTGTTCTGTTCATTATTTTTTTTGATGCACCCGTAGCTCAATCCCGCAAAAGCGGGACAGGTTTACTAGAGCATCTATCCCGATTTTTCGGGAGAGCAGAATGGTTTGTTCATAATTTCTTTATGATGCACCCGTAGCTCAATTGGATAGAGCATCTGACTACGGATCAGAAGGTTTGGAGTTCGAATCTCCACGGGTGTACGATATAAAGCTCGATTGTTAAATATAATCGGGTTTTTTTTGTTTAATACACCCGTAGGAATCCTTATGTTCTTTCAAAAAAATGTATGGAGTTGTATGGATTCCACAATACGGCATTATTTTATGAACAAGAAAAAAGAAAGCTCTGGAATTCCATTCCTAAAACTTTTTTGATGCTCATGAACAATTATAAAATGTTTATGGTTTTTAGCTTTTTACATTTTTAATATAGTGAATTAGGTAATCCTAAAATTCTAAAACGAAAAACTGGAAAAGTGGCGTAAGCTGTTTATTTTTAAATTAGATAAAAAATAAATCAACAAACAAACACCACTATTCCGATGAATAAAAATAAACAAAAAATTGATTTCAAATTACAATGAATTTAACATTCTTTTGCTGCAACAAGACTAACAAAATTTGCCGGTCTTTCCCCAATAATGAAATTCATTAACAAACTTCATATCGGGCAGCAAATCAACTAACTATTTCCAACCGCAAAGACAAATGCTACAAAGTTTAGGGCTCCTCTAAAAGCTAATCCGTTAACTAATGGAATGGTTAACGGAATATAGTTAATGCTGCCAAACCGGCTTTTCGAAGTGCGCCAATTAAAGTTTTTAAAGATGCTCTTAACTAATCTTCTATGTTTAACTTTAAATTATTTTGTATATATTCTCTCAAACAAAAAAAAGACAATAGTTATAGAATGTACCGTAAAATAATAATTCGAAACATAGAAAAGAACGACTTTGATGCAGTCAGAAGTCTCCAGCAGAAAGTCTATCCGCATATGCGCCCGTGGTCACTGAATCAATTAGAAAACCATCTCATTCAATTTCCGGAAGGACAAATTATTGCTGAGTTTGAGGGACAGATTGTCGGTACTGCTAGTTCGCTGATTATACAGTGGAATGAATACACACCTTATCATAGCTGGAAAGAAGTTACCGGCGCAGGGTCTTTCGATACTCATAATAAAAATGGCTTGACCCTATATGGAGCAGAAGTTTGTGTTGATCCGGAAATAAGACGCCAGGGAATAGGTAATAAACTCTATAAAGCGCGCAAAGATATATGTAGGCGGTTTAACCTAAAAAGAATAATCGCTGCCGGAAGAATTCCGAATTATCATCTTTATGCCGACAAGATGACCGCGCACGAATATGCAATGCAAGTAATTTGGGGTGATATTTATGACCCTGTGCTGCGATTCCAAATAAAAGAAGGATTTCAGTTTTGCGACGTAATAGAAAATTATCTCGTCGGTGATAACGATTCTCTTGAATATGCTACACTCATTGTTTGGTTGAATCAAGATTATAAAGAAAATAAAAGAAAGGTTTCCGAATGAAAGTAAGAATAGCCGCCGTGCAATACCAATTAAGAAAAATAAACTGTTTTGAAGATTTTGAGCAACAAATCCAATTTGTACTTTCTTCGGCGTCAGAGTATAAACCCCAGTTTGTGCTTTTCCCTGAGTTGTTTACAACCCAGTTGCTTTCCTTCATTCAAACTTCGGATATTTACAATGCAGTAAGAAAACTTGATGCCTACACCGAAAAATATATAAACCTATTTAGAAGTTATGCCGAACAATATAAGTTTTATATCATTGCCGGAACCCATCCAAATATCCGCGAAAATAAAGTTTATAATTCGTCATTTTTATTTACTCCAACCGGTGAGGTTCATACACAGGACAAAGTACATCGTACAAGATGGGAAAAAGAACTGTGGGATGTTACACCCGGTGATGAGTTCAAAGTTTTCAAAACTGAGTTTTGCCCTATATCAATATTAATTTGTTATGATGTTGAATTCCCCGAAGCGGCAAGAATTGTAGCGGAAGCCGGCGCTGAAATTATTTTTGTCCCCTCGTGTACCGATGATAGACAAGGGTTTTTAAGGGTAAAGTATTGTTCGATGGCAAGAGCAATTGAAAACCAGGTTTATGTTGTAATGACGAGTACTGTCGGTAATCTGCCAGTTGAGAATATGAATTTACACTATGGACATGCTTCAATTATCACTCCATCTGATTTTCCATTTTCACGCGACGGGATAGCCGCTGAAGGTTTAATAAATCAGGAGCAAATTATTATAGCTGATGTTGAGTTAGATTTGCTTGATGAAAATAGAATAAAAGGAACGACAATACCCCTTCTTGATAAACGAAAAGAAATTTATGAAAAACCTGCAACTATCGTAAAAGCTTTATAATCAATAATGAGTCTACTATAAAAAGGTTGGAAAAGGATAAAACCGTTTAACGGTTTACAAAACTAACCGGTCAACTTGGGTTTTTTTATTTGATAATTCTTGCAGTGGTTTATTCAATTGCAGCATACTGGAGAATGAATAGTTTAAAGGAGGCGTTTGTTTTTAATAGCAACAGCGACACATAGAAAAATCTAGCGAACTTAAGAACTTATAAATTACTTTAAAGCGGGGTTAACCAATGAATAAACAACCCATTTTTCTGTCATGCTGCTAAAAACAAAACCAAATTTTTCCAGATGTTATTTCTACTTCTTATTCAAATGGAAATATTGATTGGTATGAAAATAATGGCTCGCAAAGTTTCACTTCCCATAATATTGGAAATGTCGCGAATCCTTCATCAGTGTATGCTTTTGATGTCGATACAGATGGTGATATCGATATAGTTGTAGCCTCAACCGGGGATGATGAAATTCTTTGGTATCAAAACGATGGTTCGGAAAATTTTGCAGAAAACGTTATTTCAACCGTAG
>MNYQ01000242.1 GCA_001873185.1 Ignavibacteria bacterium CG2_30_36_16
GCATTTTCTAAATTAGCGGGTTTGGTGAAAAGGTAAGCATTGTAAGTAACATTTTTCTATTAAATAAAATTGTTGAAAATTATTGGCTGTAACTTCTTATTTCGTTATTGTTGTTAGGGGCGGACGGGTGAAAAGCCACGTCGTTATAAAGCTAAAATAGATGAAGAAAAATATTTTAATATCATCTTTAATCTTTTTATTCGTTTCTTGTTCGTATAATAATTTTACAGTATTTACTCATAACGAACCAAATGGATTTACCAATTATTATCTATTTGAACGAAGCGAGAATACTTCTTTAAATGAAGATTTGCTAATTTATTTAGATGGTGCTTCATTCAATTCTACTTTAGGTATAAAAGGGTCAATATTCCCTTGGAAATCATTTTCATTAGCTTATAAACTTCAAAAACATTTACTAAATAAATTTGATTTACTTGTTCCTGATAAAATGAACATAAATACTGGCGAGGATTTTTCAGAAGATTCAATAAAATTAAGTTATACTACCTTGCAACACAGAGTTAATTCAGCTGTGTCTTCGATTGATCAGTTTTTAGAAAGTAATAAATATAAAAATATTTATCTGATCGGATTTTCTGAAGGTGGAATGATTTTACCAAAAGTATATAATGATTTGCATAATAAAGCCAGTATCTTAAAATTAGTAAATCTTTCTGGTGGCGGATATTCTTATTATACTTTAATAAAAAACTATTATAAAGAAAGAGAGTTAGATACACTAAAAGTTGATTCTGTATATTCTGACATACTTAAAAACCCAAACTCATTATCGAAATTTTATATGGGACATCCTTACAAACAATGGACTGATTTTATGAAATATGAACCTTCAATTGAATACAAAAATATTGATATACCTATTTTAATTTTGCAAGGATCAAGTGATGATAACTTACCTGTTGCAAGTTCATTGTATTTAAAAAACTATCTTAATGATTTGGGGAAAAAGGATGTTAATTATATTGAATTGGAAAATATGGATCATAGTTATAGTAACGATTTCCAAAATGTAATTACAATTATTTCAAATTGGTTAAGTAAATAAAAAGCTTTATAACCAGCCAATCAACCCGACCGCATTTTCGCATTCAGGTTTTATAAATATTTTTGGGTTGGCTGTTCCGTTTCGGTTTTGTTGTTCTAAGTTGTTCTATTAATTAACATTGTTGCAAACTGCACTTGCAAAGAAAGATAAGTGCAGTTTGCTAAATCATTGGCTTTGTCGTTCTAATCTGCATTGCTGTTATGGGCGGCGGGTTATCGGCAACGCCGTTGTAAGTCTTGAAAACTGATTTGTTATTCGGATTGATTTAGACTACTATAAGGGCTATATTATAGTCGTAATAAAAAAGGAAACGAGATGAAATTTAGTGAAGCGGTAAAACCAATAAGTTATTTAAAAACACATGCTTCTGAAGTTGTAAGGGATGTTTCAGAAAATCAGAAAACATTAGTTATTACACATAATGGCGAAGCAAAAGTCATTCTTCAAGATGTCAAGGTATACGAAAAGACACAAGAGAGCATTGCTCTGTTAAAAATTCTTGCATTAAGTGGGAGAGAAATAAAAAAAGGGGATCATAAGACATTAAATAAATCGTTTGACAATGTTCGGAAGCGTATAAATGATTTTAAACGGGGACAGCGTGAAGTTCAAAGTTAATATCGTTTCTTCTGCTGAAGAAGATTTATTTGAAATCTATCAATATGTTTATTTCAACGATTCAGAAGAAAAAGCTGAAAAATTGTACTCAAAATTGTATGAGAAATGTTTGTCCCTTCAAGAATATCCAAATCGTGGTCATGTCCCTCCTGAATTAAGTTTACTTGGAATAGATGATTTTCTAGAACTAAGCTATAAACCATATCGTATAATTTATCAAATTATAGAAAAAGCAGTTTTTATTCATTGTATTTTAGATGGTCGTAGAGATATGCAAAAACTATTACAAGAAAGATTAATACGAGAATAATTAAGGTTCTTCGGTAAAAAGTGTGGATAGTAAAAAAACACCTTTATGAGACCTATCTATCCGTTAGCTAACGGATTAGCTTTGTTTTTCCGTTTAATGTTTGTTGTGTAAAGTAGTTCTGTTAAATAAAATATTTAATAATTATTGGTATTGCTTTTCAAGCAGCATTCTTGTTCTTGGGCGCCGCTTATCAGCCACACCACTATGGTCTCCGGAATAATTATCACTATTCCTTCAAAGAAAAATTTTGTTAATTTTTTCATAAACTTTATCCGATAAATTATAATTGCAAATATATTAAGCGCAGGAATAATATTCTTGAGTTATAAAAACATACATACTATTTTTGAATGTCTTTTCATCAACTATTAGAAAACATAAATGAAAACAAGATTTCTATTTCTTCTCTTATTCGCTTTTGCCTTCCAACTATTTTCTCAAACAGATAATCAAAAAAGAGAATTTAGGGCTGTGTGGATTGCAACGGTTTCAAACATTGACTGGCCCACAAATAAAAATTTAACTCCTCAACAACAAAGAAACGAGTACATTAACATTCTTAATCAGCATTACTCAACAAATATTAATGCAATTATTCAGCAGATTCGTCCGAGCTGTGATGCATTTTATCCCAGCGCATTGGAGCCGTGGTCTGAATGGTTAAACGGAACTCAGAGCGCTGCGCCCAACCCTTATTACGATCCGCTGCAGTTTATGATCAATGAAGTTCACAAACGGGGGATGGAATTTCATGCATGGTTTAATCCATACAGGGCAGTGTTAAATAAAAACAGCAGTAGTGTATCTGCATCACATGTTTCAATTGTGCATCCGGATTGGGTTGTAACTTTTGGGAATTACAAATGGCTCGATCCCGGACTGCCGCAGGTACGTGATTATGTTACCGCTGTTATTATGGATGTTGTTAGAAGATATGATATTGATGGAGTTCACTTTGATGATTACTTTTATCCCTATCCGCAAACAGGCGTTGAGTTCGGAGACTCTGTAACTTTTGCAACATATCCGAGAGGGTTTACAAATAAAGACGACTGGCGCAGGGATAATGTTGATCTTCTCATTCAAATGCTTCAGGATAGCATCAATAGCATTAAACCGTATGTTAAATATGGAATGAGCCCATTTGGAATTTGGAAAAACAATACGAGTGATCCGCTTGGTTCTGCAACTGCAGGATTCGAATCATATTACGGAATATATGCAGACAGCCGCAAGTGGCTCGAAGAAGGATGGATAGATTATATAGCTCCGCAGGTTTATTGGAGTTTTGATTTTACTGTGGCGGACTACAGCGTACTCGTTCCCTGGTGGGCACAAAACTCTTTTGGCAAACACGTTTATATTGGGCAGGGAGCTTATAAAATAGGCACATCAACCCAGCATCCCGGTTGGATGGACCCTGCAGAAATGCCGAAACAAATTCGTCTAAACCGTACTATTCCAGAAGTCAATGGCAGTATATTTTTTAGTTCAAAATCTGTTAGAGCTAATCCGCTTCATTTTCAGGATTCGCTGAAAATGACTTTGTATAAATATCAAGCGCTGCTGCCATTTATGGAATGGAAAGATTCAATTCCGCCGCTTCCGCCGCTTAGCCTTCAAGTTGAGATGAATCAGTATCGGTTTTCACTAACATGGGAAAAGCCTCCTGCTGCAGTTGACGGCGATACAGCAGTAAAATTTGTTATTTACAGGTTTGAACATCCAGATACCGTTAATCTAAATGACGGCAGGTTCGTTCGCTTTATTACACCAAAAGATACAAACAGATATTTCGATGCTATGCCGATTGATACGAACAAACAATCAGTAACATTTGCGGTTACTTCAGTTGATAGAATGAACAACGAAAGTGAACCTGCGATTTATACAGTAATGTTAACGGATGTTTATGATGAAACGATTGTAATTAATGATTTTAGATTATTTCAAAATTATCCCAATCCGTTTAACCCAGCCACAAAGATTTGTTATAGTATTCCTTCTGTAGAGAAGCACAGCGGTTCGTCTCTACAAAATGTTTTATTGAAAGTGTATAATATTCTTGGGAGCGAAATAGCTACACTTGTTAACGAGCAGAAAGCGCCCGGAAGTTACGAGGTTG
>MNYQ01000230.1 GCA_001873185.1 Ignavibacteria bacterium CG2_30_36_16
TAATTTTACGCCTTGTAAAGGTACTTATTTTCAGTTGCTTGATTATTCTTCTATTTCTCAAATGACCGATATGGAATTCAGCGAACAGATGACAAAAAAAGTTGGAGTTGCAGTTATTCCTCTCTCCCCTTTTATGAAATCTAATAATAGCAAAACAATAAGAATTTGTTTCGCAAAAAAAGACGAAGTACTTATTGAAGCTGCAAATAAACTGGCAAACGTTACGAAAGTTTAATAATGTCCAGAATAAATTCATTCAAAAAAATATACAATTTCTACTCAAGCGGTTTAAACTCCAAAGACATTGAAAAATTGATTAAAAAAGATGTGCCTGAAGTATACGGCTTTTTTAAACAGCGTATGCGGCAGCCCATAAGCGGAGGTAGATCATTGAGTAATCGCATCAGCTTCATAAAAGATATTTTTATAGAGTTTCTTTATCAGCTTGCGCCGGTGAGAAGATTATTATACTCGGCAGCGTTGATATTATTTTTGTTGGCATTTTTAGGCTCTAACTGGAATTATGCCATATTCGCATTTCTATTGCTTAATCTATTGATTGCTTTTGAACTTGCAGATAAAATAACAGTAAAGGACGAACTATCTGTTGCGCGCGAAATTCAAAACAGTTTGATGCCTAAAGCGCCGCCGGTTATACCTAATTTTGATATAAGCTGTATTTCTGAAGCGGCACATGTTGTCGGGGGTGATTTTTACGATTTTATAAAACTCAACTCCTCTATCAACAAAACTTTTATAATAATTGGCGACATCAGCGGCAAAGGAATGGGCGCTGCAATTCAGATGGTTCAAGTTCAAACAATTTTACACAATATTATCGGCTCAAAAGAATCTCCCAAAGAAATATTAATAGACTTAAATAAACATCTCGAAAAAGTTCTTCAGAGAGGTTCTTTCCTAACATCGAGCATCGCGAGTATTGAACCTGATTGTACGTTAAGGATCTCAAGAGCAGGACATATGCCGCTTATTCATTATTCAAAAGAGAAAAATGAGTGCTTTAATATTATTCCCAAAGGTGTTGGAATCGGAATCGGCAGTAACGGATTATTTGATACGACACTCGAGGAAGTAACGATAGCGCCTAAAAGCGGTGACGTGCTATTATTTTATACAGATGGAGTTACTGAAGTTAGAAATAAATTTTATGACGAATTTGGGGATAACAATTTAAAATACATTCTGTGTAAAAATGTATTAAAAAGCGCAAAGGAAATTCAGGAAGAAATAATAAAAACGATTGACAGGTTTAGCGAATATAGCGGATACCAGGACGACCTAACTTTGATTATTTTGAAGGCGCTGTAATCGTTTCAATTTTAGGGTCTTTTACTTTCGTTAAAATTATTAATCCAACAATAAAGAAAAACGCCAACGAAATTATTGCAAGTCTTTGACTACCGGAGATGAAACTTACCATACCAAACACTAACGGACCAATAATAGCGGAACTTTTTCCGAAGAAAGAATAAAATCCAAAAAATTCAGTTTTCTTTTCTGGAGGCGTTAATTTTGTCATCAAACTACGGCTGGTTGATTGGCTTGAACCCATTGCTGCGCCTGCGATTAATCCCACAGCATAAAACATAGTTTTATCCACTACAAGATATGCAAGTACAACAGTGATGAGCCACATAAATAAAGAAATAACAATCGTCTTCTTTTGTCCAATTGAGTCGGCAACAATTCCGAGAACGACTGACCCTACGATAGCAGTTGTTTGCACTGTTAAAAAGAAGACTAATAATTCCGACGTTGAGAAGCCGAGAGTTGTTTGGGCATAATTTCCAGAGAAGAAAATTACTGTGTTTACTCCTTCAATATAAAAGAAGTAAGCAAGTAAAAAGAGCGCAAGGTTTTTGTATTGGCGGAGATGAGTTAAAGTAGTCCAGACCCTCTTTATTCCAATAGCAAAATATGATTCGGGCTTTTCAATTTTACGGCGTGAATCTTTTATAAATAAAAAAAGCGGGAGTGAAAATATCAAAAAGAATAATGCTGAAACAGGGTAGGTCAATCTTATCAAATCGTTTTGAATCAATGGAAATATAAGCGCTAGAGTTGCAAGTGAGCCGAGGTAACCCATTGCAAATCCGTATCCGGAAACTCTGCCGTAATTTTTAGGAATTGTAATTTCGGGCAGAAATGCATCGTAAAAAACAAGCCCGGCTTCAAAACCAATATTAGCAATTACGAATAAAAAAATACCCCAAAACACCTCACCGGATCCAACGAAATATAAAAGCGAGGTTGCTGCCACACATTGAAGCGTGAAAAATAAAAGAAATCTTTTTTTGCCTGCAGAGTAATCGGCGATAGCACCAAGTATTGGCGAAATGACTGCTGTTATCATCATCGCAAGGCTTGTGCCGATGCTCCAATATAAATCACCAATTGGTTCGTTGTTTGCAACTGTCTTTTTGAAGTAAACTGCATAAACAAATGTAACAACAATAATTGAGAAGGAAGTATTCGCAAAATCGAATAGAGTCCAGGTAAAAATCTTCAGGTTATTTTTCATTTATGTTTTTTAGAAATTGATTTATCAACCAATCCCCTGCCCGATTTATTTAGCGAGCCGCTTTCCTTTAACTCTGATAGCACAGCATCTAGGATTCCATTTATAAATTTCCCGCTGCCGGCAGTGCTATATATTTTACCAATTTCTATACATTCATTAATTGTCACTTTAGGAGGAATATCGGGGAAGTAAATTAATTCGCATAATCCCATTCTTAATAATAGTTTGTCGAGCATTGCAATGCGGTTCATCTCCCAATTATCAACCCTGCTCATAATAAGCTTGTCCAAATCTTTTTCGTTAATAATCGTTCTATTAATCAACGTCTGTCCGAATTCAGTATCTTCTTTATCATTAATATCCGCAAGCATAGCTTCGGTTAACGCCTGCAGTCCTTCTCTGTTCAATTCAAATGCATATAAAACTTGAAGGACTCTTTCTCTTACTAATCGTCTTTTAAATATTTGGGACATATCCACCGATATTGATAAAAATTAAAGAACAAAAGTATTGCAAATATAAATCAGGCAACTCTTAAATACTGTTATCTTTGAAACAAATATCCGAATCTTCCGGAAAACCGGGATGAACCTGCATATATTTTATTTATTCCGCTAATTTGGCGCAGCCTTTCTTCAGCAATTTTGTTTGATGCCTCGTAAGTTGGAATATTTCCCTTACTGCTAATACCCAGTATACGATATATAACATCAAAAATATTTTCCGCATGTTTTAATGCGCGCTCTTGATTATAACCTTCCAGTTCGCTTGCTACATTGATCAAACCTCCTGCATTTATAACATAATCGGGAGCGTATAAAATATTCTTTTCTATTAAAGCCGAACCGTGCTCAGTTTCTTTTTCGAGTTGATTATTTGCGCCGCCTGCTACAATTTCGCACTTTAATTTTTTTATTGTTTTATCGTTTAAAATGCCGCCAAGAGCATTTGGAGAAAATATGTCAGAATCAACGTTATAAATTTCTTCCGGATCAATCACTTTTGCCTTAATGGTTTCTAATAGGTGTTTAATTCGCAATTCATTTATATCGGTTACAAATAGTTCGGCTCCTTCTTTAAATAAATGTTGGCATAGATAACTTGCGACACTGCCGGCGCCCTGAACTGCAATTTTCTTTCCACTAAGTGAATCACTTCCCCACTTAAATTTTGCACAGGCTTTCATTCCCATGTAAACTCCATAGGCTGTTACCGGAGATGGATCGCCCGAACCTCCAAGTGATTTTGAAATACCGGTAACATATTTAGTTTCCATTCGTACATATTCCATATCTTTTACTGAAGTGCCCACATCCTCTGCCGTTATATATCTTCCGGCTAAACCTTCAATAAATCTGCCGAATGTTCTAAAAAGTAATTCATTTTTCTGTGTTGAAGAATCGCCAATTATGACAGCTTTACCGCCTCCGAGATTCAATCCAGAAACGGCGGCTTTGTACGTCATACCTCTCGATAATCTTAAAACATCTTTTAATGCAGCTTTATCACTTGTGTAATTCCACATTCTTGTTCCACCGAGCGCCGGACCAAGTGTAGTATTATGAATTGCGATAATTGCCTTTAAACCGGCTTCTTTGTTGGAACAGATTATTACCTGCTCATGTCCATATTCTTCAATTGATTCGAATGATATCATTTTAACCTCCGTAATAATTAAATTGCAAATAACCAAAAAATTGTAATAGCTATAGTTTCTCTTATCCGGTGATATATATTATTTCTCGTGCTAAAGTGTAAGTCGCTCGAAACCGGAGTTGCAATAACATCATAAAATCTACATATCTCTATCACACGCGGAAGGTGATATTTGTCCGAGATAATAATTATCTCAGCAGATTTTTTATCAAAAAGAGAAAATTTAACAAAACTTACTTGCTCTGTAGTTGATGTAGTTTTTGTTTCGAGTAATATATCTTCCTCATTAATTTCTTTATGTCGAATATATCGATAAGCAACTTCCGCTTCAGGAAGCTCTCCGGGTGCATTCGAACCCGTTAACTGAATTTTCCCAATATAACCAAGCCTGTATAATTCAATTGCTTTATTCAAACGCGATGCCAAACTCGGGCTTGCTTTATTATTAGACCAAACAGCGGCGCCTAAGACAACAGCAATATTACTTTTAGTTTTTTTTATTATTTCTTTTTCAACTTTATCGTTTAAACTTGCCGAGTAGAAAAAAGTGAACACAAAAAGTAAAAGTATAATTATGATTGAGTTAATTACTGAGCGAAAATATAAAATATTCCCACGACCGAATGAACTGCTCCACAAAAGACAAATTAAAATAATCTGGATAAACTGGTATGCAGTAAACAAACCGCCCGTGATAATTTTTTGTAAAGGTTGACCAAGAAAGTAAACTGTTTTTAAAGGCAGTTGAAATTTAGTTAGTATATAAGCAAAAGCAAGCGCCGTTGTCATTATTACAACAAATCCTAAAATTACAATTGACTGGAGTTGCTCGTAATTTTTAAAAAAATAAATTAAAATTCCCAAAAGCACTAATAATGAAAAAATCAAGTTGAGAACATTCCCCACAGAGTTTAAGTTGAAGAACGCTAAATTTAATCCTTGATTTGTATATTTAACATAATAAATGAAGAATAGGCAAAATATTGTTATAGCAGCAGAAACAACTAAATAAACAACCTCATTCTTTTCCTTTTTTTTAACTACCATATTATTTTATTTCAGAAAACATTTGATTTTAATTTGTTTATCGAGCAGGCACTTAACAATAACTTCAATTCAAGAATGAATAATCTTACGGTTGAAAATTTATAAAAATAAAAACTTGCGTACAATGGAAAGAAAATTTAATGGTAAGAGCAAATGGAAATAGATAGAAGAACCATATCTACAAATTTTCTATCAGAATACACGCTTTTTCATGCAGCGAATTTATTTTTAATGGATTGCTTAATTTGTCTGCCAGCCTTCGGAATATATTAAAGGACAGAATAAATAACCGGCACGATCACAAGATTTGGGGGTACAATCTAAAAAGTCGTTCTCTCGCTTTTCTACTTATGGTATTATCTTCCATTGACCAGCTGTTCCAAAAAATGAATAAATATTCGTGTGCAAAACTAATTATTCGGGATGAATGCCACTATTTACAATTTTTTATAATGAGAGCATTTGAAAATTTATTTAATGGTTATACTATAAGAATCATTTAGAGAAAGAATGAAAGTTGAAGATTTGTTTTTTCAGAAAATTAGAGAGAATAAAAAAGGCGCCGTAAAAGCGCCTTTTTTTATTTTTTATTGAAGTCGAAAAACTATCGGGATCATCACCTGAACTTTTACAGGTTTCCCCCGCTGCTTTCCGGGTTTGAATTTGGTTTGTCTAACGGCGCCCATAGCAGCCTCATCAAGACCGGCGCCAAGCCCTTTAGCTATTTCAACTTTCGTTACGTTTCCACCTTCATCAACAAAGGCTAATACGTATACTTTGCCTTCAACTCCTGCGCGTTTTGCTATTTCCGGATAAACAATTTTGCTTTGAATTGCTGCAATTCCACCAATTGGTTCGGGCATTTCTTCAACCGCTACGAAATAAAAGAGTTCTTCTTCAATTTTCTTTTCCTCTTTTGGCGGAGGCGGCGGAGCTTGTACTTCCTGATCAAAATCAATTTCTGTATCGCCTATTTCAATATCTTCCAGCACATCATCCGAAGGCGCTTCAATCGGTATAGGAGGTCTTGGAGGTGGAGGAGGTCTATTCTCCTGTTTAGTATGCTGAATATCTTCTACCTGAAATAACTCCTGAGGACCTTCTGATAGAACAGTACCTGATTCAATAACCGGGAAGTATTTGAAAGCGATTACTAAAAAGAAAAGAGAGATAATTAAACTTACCTCAAAAAATCTTTTGTACTTGCGTCTCAAATCCACTTTGGGATTTTTTTTAAGTGCCATTTTTACTTCTCCTTCAGAGAGTTTATAATCAATATGAACTTAGCAAATGATGCTTCTTAAGTCAACAGAGAATTTAATATCTCATTGTTTCTACAAAACAGAAAAAAGATTGTTCCCTCTTTCGCAGATTTTTTTAAATCACTTAATAAAATATAAATAAAAAAAATCATTTATAAATAATTTAACACAGCGGAAAAATACTTTTTTATTATCAGTTTGATAATCAAAATACCTGCTATTGCACCGGCAATATCAAAAGCAATATCGAGGATATCACATTGTCTACCTGGAATAAAGAGTTGATGAACTTCATCAACTGCAGCGTATAACGAAGCAGCTAATAAACCAAACGCACCGTAATATTTCTTCACAACCGGATATTTTTCTTGAGCGTATAGAGCTAAACCAAGCAACACACCGAGTCCAAAAAAAGCTATAAAATGAAGATATTTATCTCCAATCGAAATTTTGGGCAGATTGCTCGAAGGCAGTGAAGTGCCAAAAGCCATTCCTAACCAGTATATGGCAAGAGGAATATAAATGAAGTAAACCTTTTTTTTTTTTATTTCCTTAAGCAAATGATTTCCTTAAAAACTGGAATCCACGATGAAGGTTCATCAAAATATCTTCTGCTGTGTAGCAATATTCAGTAAAATCATGAGCAAGTATATCAGCAGTAAGACTGTGTAAATAAACACCTGCTATAATTGCCTGCTCAATATCATAATGCTGCGAAATTAATCCCGCTAAAACACCTGTCAGCACATCTCCCGTACCGAACTTTGCTAAACCTGAATTTCCCGAGCTATTGATTAATGCATCACCTTCGGGCGTGAATATAATTGTTGGCGCGCCTTTTAAAACAAGATAAGCGCCGGTTTCTTTTGTAAATATTTTTCCAAACTTTAATAAATCTTTTTGAAGTTCCTCTGTTTTAATTCCCAAAAGATTAGCAAATTCAGCGTGATGCGGAGTTAAAACCAGCCCCTCTAAATTTAGTTCTTTGTACTTTTTTTTACTTATAGCAAAAAGCGCATCTGCATCTAACACTATTTTTTGTTTTGTACGATTTCTAATCACTCCAACTACTGCTGCTTGAGTGGAATTATCCCGTCCCAAACCGGGACCAATCGCAATAACATCCGCCCAATCAATTCTTTCTTCAAGTTCTTTTAAGTTATCTAAATTCAAATGCTCTGTTCCGTGGTCATCGTAACCTTGAACTACTACTTCAACAAGTTTTGAATGAATGATGTTTTTTATGGAAACCGGGAATGCAAGAATTGAAGCGCCTGCGCCTGCTTTTAATGCTGCTTGCGAAGTTAACGCAGCAGCTCCAGGATAATTTCCACTTCCAGCAATAGTGAAAACTTTACCTGCAGAATATTTGTGAACTGTTTTTCTTTTGTCGGGCAATGAAACAAATGCATCTTCCGGTTCGATTAAGTAGTCGTCTATTTCAAATTTTTCAAAAGCGGAATGGGAAATACCAATTTCCCCCTTTACAATTTCACCCGTAAAATCGGGACTATTTCCGATAAACAATCCCTTCTTAAATTCAGCAAGCGTAATTGTTAAATTAGCTTTAAATGCTTCTTTGGTGTAACCGGTATCGGAGTTTAATCCAGTAGGAATATCTATCGCAACTTTGTAACAATTAATCTCATTTATTTTTTTTATAATTGAAGAGTAAGGATTTGTTAATTCTCCTTTAGCGCCGCTGCCGAGAAGCGCATCAAAAATGACATCACAGGTTTGAAGAATTTTTAAATCCTGAGTAGAATTGAATTTCTTTAAATTGATCAAGCTGTCTGTTTGAGCGATGTTCTTAAGAATATTGAAATTCGTTAATGCATCACCAGAAAGCTCTTCAGGGCTTGCAATATAAATGACCACTACTTCGAAGCCGTTGTTGTAAAAATGCCGTGCAGCAGCAAAACCATCCCCGCCGTTATTTCCTTTTCCGCAAATAAATCCCACTTTATTAAATGAAGTTGCGATTTTGTCTATTGTGTGATTGTAAATTTGTAGTGAAGCATTTTCCATCAGCACTATCCTGGGAATTTTAAGTTCCTTAATAGCGTATTCGTCAATTTCACGAATTTGCTTTGTTGAATAAAGGGGTATCATAATAAATCCTTCGCAATTATTTTTAAATATAATGCGTCTTTTAAACTATAGGAAAGATGAAATTAAATTTATAATTGTACCCGGCGCAACGCCAAAAACTATTACAAGTAAAACGGATATAATTACAGCCAAAAGTCCTGTTGAATTATGGGCAACGACAAAATCTTTTTCAGATTCTTTAAAGTACATTAAAACTACAATGCGAAGATAAAAATAAACGCTGATAGCGCTTGAAAAGACACCAACAATTGCGAGCCAGGTTAAGTCAGCTTTTATAGCAGCGATAAAAATATAATATTTACCAAAGAATCCTGCCAGCGGTGGAAGTCCGGCAAGTGCGAACATACATATTGATAGCAACGCAGCTAGCATCGGATATTTGGCAGCGAGTCCAGCGTATGATTTAATATCAAGATTAGCTTCTTCTTCACCTTCGATTAATGAAACTATTCCGAAAGCGCCAAGGTTCATAAATGTATAAGCGGCTAAGTAGAAAATAATCCCTGCAATTCCCTGATAATTTCCGGCTGCAAGTCCAATTATCAAATAGCCTGCATGCGCAATTGAGGAATAAGCAAGCATTCTTTTAATATCACTTTGAGCTATTGCAACTATGCTTCCATAAAGCATTGATAGTACGGCAAGTACTGCAAGATATGGTGTAAATGTGTGAGCGCCGCCTGCCGTAAATAATGCGCCGAGGGTTATTAAAATAGCGCTGAATGCGGCAGCTTTTCCGCCGGTTGAAAACAAACCAGCAACTGTAGTTGACGAACCCTGGTAAACATCGGGAACCCACATATGAAAAGGAAACGCTGCGATTTTAAATGAAAATCCGATAAAGAAAAGAAGCAAGCCTGTAATGAAAAGAAAATTATTGCTGAGTTCAATAAATTTTTCCGCAATTAAATCAATAGAAGTTGAACCAACAGTTCCATAGATTAAGGCTATCCCGTAAACTGTAAATCCAGTAGTAAATGCGCCGAGTAAAAAATATTTTAATGAAGCTTCGTTTGATTTTAATCTTTTACGATTAATCCCCGCGAGAGCATAAAATGAAACTGACATTAATTCGAGACCGAGAAAAATAACAATTAAATCTTTTGCTCCAGCCATCAGCATCATACCGAGAACGGAAAGTTGAACAAGTATATAAAATTCACCGTAGTTTGCGCCGTACTTCTTTAGATAGTTTATTGAAAGAAGCGTTACAACGGCGGCGCCGAAAGTAAAAATAAAATAAAAAACGTTTACGTTTCCGCCGGTGGCAAGCATGTTCATAAACAAAGTGCTCTTTTGTTCAATAGATAAAAGAGCATACGAGCCTGCAGCAATAAATATAATTATAGAAATCCAGGGCTGAAATATTTTTCTTTTTTCCGCGTAAATCTCAATTAGAAGTGAAATAAGTATACCAGTTCCGATAATAAGAATTGGCAGTGCATTATAAAATTCTTGTGCGTTATTTATCATATCTACTCTAAAAATAAAATGTCGTCGTCGGTTTTTTGAATTTCCACTTTATGTTCATCGCGAAGATAAAGCACCAATTTAAGATGGTTCTTCAAATTAAAAATGTCTTCACTTTTTTCAACAGTTACCATCTTAATCGTTTCGTATTTAGTAACCTTATCTTTTAGGCTGCTATAATCGTAAAAATACAAACTCATGAATGACTCGTTCTCCTCGATAAAAATACCTTTTGATGAAGGAGAAAAATCAGTAATTATATCTCTATCAATTATCACTTTTAATAAATGACACTTAAACGGAAGTAGAATTCTGTTGCCGTAATATAAACCGGGAGCTTTTTTGTCAAGTGCATTTTGTATCGTCATGGATTAACCTTTTGCATAAAAAAACAATAACCAGATAACTATGAATATCGGGATTAGAATTAAAACCGAATATTTAATTATATAAGTAAAAAAACTTGGCATTTGAATACCGGCACGTTCACAAATTGATTTAACCATGAAATTAGGACCATTGCCAATATATGTTATTGCCCCGAAAAATACAGCCGCTACAGAAACAGCTTGCAAATAAATGTCGTCATGAACCACAAACTCTTGAACCTGAGCTTTCACATTTATGTCGAGAGCATATTTACCCATAGCTGCACTTAAAAAATTAAGGTACGTTGGCGCGTTGTCGAGTATTCCCGAAAGCAGTCCGGTTGCCCAGAAAAAAACACCAGCGCTAAGTTGATCACTTAACACTCTTGCTTCGTATGCTATTAGCTGAAGCGCGGGTATCATCGTCGCGAATATTCCTATAAATAAAAAAGCCACTTCTTTTATCGGTTCAAAATCAAATTCATTTGCTTTGAGAATTTCTTCATCGGCGCTTTTAAAAGAAATAAAAACAACTGCAAACATTATAATTTCTCTTATCCCGAAAGGAAGCCCAAACATCTCATACAAATTTGGAACTCCGGGGATCACAGCAGGGTCTATAAAAACCGCAATAATAATAATAGCAAGAAAGCCGAGATTTTTTAAGCCTTTGAATTCGATCTTCCCGGAAAAATTGATCTGCGTAGTTTCTTTGCCCGGGTTACGAATATCAAACAAATAGAAAACGGCTAGCAACATAGCGATTGTCGGAAGCCAGATATACCAAATATTTTCAATCACCCAGAAGAAAGGAACTCCGCGCAGAAATCCAAGGAACAGCGGCGGATCGCCAATCGGAGTTAATGCGCCGCCAATGTTGCTTACAATAAAGATGAAAAAAATTATGTGATATGGTTTTATCCTATTTTGATTCATCTTAATATAAGGACGAATTAAAAGCATCGATGCGCCTGTAGTACCAATTATGTTTGATATAACCGCACCGATTAAAAGAAAAATCACATTAATCATCGGCGATGATTTTTTATCAACCTTAATTAATATTCCGCCAGATGCAACAAACAAAGAACTAAGCAGCGCAATAAATGACAGATATTCTGCAAGCGTATTCACAAGTGTAAGCGTATCGTGCAGTACAAACAAATAATATCCAACGGTAATTAATCCTAAAATTATTGCAACCTTCGGATAATGTTTCTCCCAAAAGTGACGATAAAAAAGTGGACCGGTTGCAATCATTAAAAGGAGCACAATAAACGGCAGAATCATTATTGTTGCAGGTAGAATGTGCTGAACTGAATGTTCAGTTTGAACTGCATTTGTATCCGGAGTGAGTGTTCCGGCGGCAAATATTTCACTATTTACAAAGAACAAAGACAGCAGAATAACTGCTGATATAAGTAAATATTTGTATCTAAGCATAACTTATTTTATTCCTAAAACATCCGGCGTAATAACTTGTTCAACAACTTTCTTAGTTGAGGCTTTAGAAATATTTAAGAAAGTTCCGGGGTAGATACCTATCCATACAACGAAAACAAAAATAGGGACAAGAATAAAAATCTCTCTCTTATTCAAATCTTTTAATTCGTAAAGTTTTTGGTTCTTCACTTCACCAAAAACAACACGCTGATACATCCACAATAAATAAACAGCGGCAAAAATAACTCCGGACGCTGCAAATACTGCATACCACCAGCTATCAAGCACAGGCGATTTGAAAGTGCCGAGTAAAATTAAAAACTCGCCAATAAAACCGTTCAGCCCCGGCAGACCTATTGAAGATAAAGAGGCAAACATTAAAGCGAATGAAAAAATAGGGACAATTTTAGCTATCCCGCCGTAATCAGCAATTTCTCTTGTGTGTGTTCTTTCATAAATAAAACCAACTAAAAGGAATAAAGCGCCGGTAGATAATCCGTGATTCACCATCTGAATAATTGCGCCTTGAATTGACTCTTCCGTCATTGCAAATATGCCGAGAACAACAAAGCCTAAATGCGCAACCGATGAATAAGCAACAAGTTTTTTCATATCTGTTTGCACCATTGCAACAAGCGCTCCGTAAATAATTCCAATTATTGCAAGCACTGACATCAACGGCGCAAAATGAATTGATGCTTCCGGGAAAAGCGGAAGGCAAAATCTAACAAGACCATAAGTACCCATTTTAAGTAGAACGCCGGCAAGTATAACACTACCCGCAGTTGGCGCCTGCACGTGTGCATCGGGCAGCCAGGTATGAAGCGGAAACAGAGGCACTTTAATTGCAAAGCTAAATGCAAATGCCAGGAACATATAATTTTGAATCTCCGTTGCTATCGTAGGTGCAGCCGTATAAAGTTCAACTAAATCTGTAGAAAAATGACCAAGAGCGCTTGAAGCATAAACTGCTAACCATATAATAGCAACAAGCATTAACAACGAACCAAACATTGTATAGATGAAGAATTTAACGGTCGCATAAATTCTTTTTTCGCCACCCCAAATTCCAATGATAAAATACATTGGGATGAGCATAGCTTCCCAGAAAATATAAAACAAAAACAAATCGAGTGAAGCAAATACACCAAGCATGCCAACTTCAAGCATCAGCATGAAGAATGTAAATTCTTTTACCTTTTTCTGAATGCTCGACCAACTTGAAATTAAAGTTAGAGGAGTTATAAAAGTAGTCAACACAATGAGCAGCAAGGACATTCCGTCAAGCCCGACAGTGTAACTGATATTTAAATTTTTTATCCAGCTATACTTTTCAACAAATTGAAAATCGGAAACAGCGGAATTAAAACCGAAGAAGATCAACATCGACACAACAAAAGCCGCTGCGGAAATAAATAATCCGAAATAGCGTATAAAGTTTAGATTATTCTTCGGAAGAATAATTACTATGAATCCGCCGATTAGCGGTATTAATAATAAAAGAGATATTAAAAAGTTATTTTCCATGTTTTATAAACTCAGCATAATCCAGAATAAAGCTACAACGATACCGAGCATCATAACTATTGCATAAAATTGTGCGATACCTGTTTGCATTTTTTTTATGTTATCCGAAAGAAAATTGACTAATGAGGCAGCACCGTTAACCATCCCGTCAATTATTTTGTTATCGGCAATTTTCCACAAAAAAGACTCGGAACTTTTTTTTATGGGATTAACAACCAACGCATCGTAGGTTTCATCTACATAATATTTATTCAAAAGTATTTTGTAAATGCCTGCAAATCTCTGTGATGTTTTCACTGCAACCGAAGGTCTTTTTAAATAAACATACCTTGCAAATAGAATTGACGCCGATGCCGCGCAGACAGAAACAACCATTAAGAGAATTTCCTGGAAATGGCTGTGCGAACCGTAGAACGCTAATTTTCTGTTAGCATTTTTAAATACCGGTTCTAACCATGAGTGAAAAAGATTTCCATGTTGACCTGAGAATATTTCAGGAATTCCGATGAAACCACCAATTATAGATAACACGGCAAGAACTATTAGAGGAACTGTCATCAACTTGGGAGATTCGTGAGGATGTTTTTCATGTCCGAATCTTTCCTTCCCTTCAAAAGTGAGGAAGTAAAGGCGAAACATGTAGAATGCAGTAAGCAAGGCTGTAAATGCTCCAATGATCCAGTACCACAAACCTCCATTGGCAAATGAATACCAAAGTATTTCATCTTTACTAAAGAAACCCGACAATATTGGAATACCGGAAATTGCAAGCGCTGCTGTTAAAAATGTAAGCGCAGTATACGGCATATATTTTTTTAATCCGCCGTAATGTTGAATATTTTGTTCGTCGTGCATTGCATGAATTACTGAACCGGCGCCGAGAAATAATAACGCTTTAAAAAACGCATGTGTCATCACATGAAATATACCTGCTGAAAAAGCGCCTACACCAAGCGCAAGAAACATGTAACCAAGCTGACTTATGGTTGAATAAGCTAAAACTTTTTTAATATCGTTTTGAACAAGCCCAATTGTAGCTGCAAATATGGCGGTCAATAAACCAATTACAGCAACCAAAGTCATAATTGCCGGTGCAGAAGCAAAAATGATTGAACAGCGCGCTACCATGTAAACACCTGCAGTAACCATTGTAGCCGCATGAATAAGCGCTGAAACTGGTGTAGGACCAGCCATTGCATCCGGCAGCCAAACAAATAAAGGAATTTGCGCAGATTTGCCGGTTGCTCCAATAAACAAGAAAAGCGCTATGAATGTAAAAACAGATTCGTCAACGCCGAAGGATGAAGCGCGGGAAAACACTTCGTTGAAGTTTAAACTATTAAAAGTCAAATAGATGAGAAACATCCCGAGGAGAAATCCGAAATCACCTATTCTATTTACAATAAAAGCTTTTTTAGCTGCATCAGCAGTAGTGCTTTTTTCAAATTTTCTATCGTACCAAAATCCAATTAAAAGATAGGAACAGAGACCAACGCCTTCCCAACCAAGAAAGAGAAGAACAAAATTATCCGCCATGATCAAATTCATCATAGCAAAGATGAAAAGATTTAGATAAGAAAAAAAGCGCCAGAAACCGGTATCGCCATGCATGTAACCGATAGAATATATGTGGATGATAAATCCTACACCGGTTACAATTAGAGCCATTACTAAAGATAGCTGGTCAACCTGGTAAGCGAAATTTACATTTAGTCCGGCAACATCCAACCAATTGAATAACACAACGATTGTTTGCCTTTGCTCTACCGGAAGTGCGAGGGTTTCGAAAAATGAAAATAAAGCAATTAGAAAAGATAATCCGATAACACCGCTGCCAATTGTCCCGATTATCTTTTCCCCGATCGAATCGGGAAAGGCATTTTTTATCTTACTGCCAAAAACTCCGTTAATTAAAAAACCGAGAAACGGCAACAAGATTGTTAAATAAATAAGTTGAGTCATACTATACTTTTAAGCGGTTAATTCCTGATTAATTTTCAATTACCATTTAAGAATATTAACTTCATCAATGTTAAGCGTCATTTTATTTCTAAATAGCGCCAGGATTATTGCAAGCCCGATAGCAGCCTCGGCGGCAGCTACTGCCATTACAAAAAAAACAAAAAGCTGACCGATCGTGTTTCCCATATATGAAGCGAAAGCAACGAAAGTTAAGTTGGCTGAGTTAAGCATAAGCTCAATTGACATAAAAACGATGATTGCATTTCGTCTTGTTAAAACGCCAACAATTCCCATTATAAACATGAAAGCGCTTAAGATTAAATAATATTCTATCGGTATTTGCATATTCTTCTATTCAAATTTTTTCTTAGCTAATACTAATGCTCCTATTGCAGCGGCAAGCAGCAAAAAGCCCGCAGCTTCAAAAGGCAAAATGTAATTTGTAAATAATTCCCGCCCAATTGCTTCAACCGTGCCGGCATTAACGCTTGCAGAAACCTCTCCCGTAACGGAATTTGAAGGTGATGTAAAAAATATCATGTACACTATTTGAAGGAATACTACACCCGCTACGATGGAAGCAATTATTTTAACAACAGGATTTCTCGAAAATATTTTTTCTTCATTGCCGGGTCTCAATAACATAATAACAAAAAGGAAGAGTACCATTATTGCGCCGGCATAAACAATAACCTGAGCCACTGCTATAAATTGAGCATTTAACAAAAGGTAAAGTCCGGCTAAAGATGCAAAATTTAGCACCAGAAAGAGAGCGCTAATGATTGGATTGGGACGTGTAATAACTATCACAGATGTTACAGCCGCAACGCCTCCCAAAATTACAAATAAAATTATTTCTAATGACATTATAAAAAATCTAAATTAAATAGATGATTAAGAACCTGGTGAATCGCAACTATGATTGTAACGAACCAGAACCAAATTATTCAAAGTTAATACCACTCGCCAGTTTGGCGAAGTTTGCAAAATTTAATTCTTAATTTTTAATCTACCTTGCGTTCACCCGTTTAAGGTGTTATTCTGTAAATCATTCTCGGAAACGGGATTGTTTCACGAATATGATCAAGTCCACAAATCCATGAAACTGTTCTTTCTAATCCTAAGCCGAAGCCGGAATGCGGAACCGAACCATATTTTCTTAAATCAAGATACCACTCGAATGCTTCTCTGGGAAGATTATGCTCTTCTATTCGGCTTAAAAGTAAATCGTAATTATCTTCGCGCTGACTTCCGCCGATCACTTCACCGTAACCTTCAGGGGCAAGTACATCTACCGCCAAAGCTAATTTCGGATTTTCTGGATCGCGTTTCATATAAAAAGCTTTCACTTCAGATGGATAACGATGCACCATTACAGGCTTATCATACTGATTAGAAATGATCGTTTCATCTGCGCCGCCTAAATCGTCACCCCACTTAAAATCGATTCCATTTTTCTTCAATATTTCAAGAGCTTCATCATAACTGATTCGGGGTAAAGGGCATTTAACTTTTTGAAGTTTTGTGGTGTCACGCTCCAGCACTTTTAATTCTTCTGCCTTATCTATTAATACTGTTTGAACAACATATTCTAAAAACTCTTCAGCTAAATCCATATTGTCGTTTAAATCATTAAATGCAACTTCAGGTTCAACCATCCAAAATTCAGTTAAGTGACGGCGGGTTTTTGATTTTTCGGCGCGAAATGTGGGACCGAAAGTATAAACTTTTCCAAGCGCCATGGCTCCTGCTTCAGCATAAAGCTGCCCTGATTGAGTTAGATATGCTTTACCAAGATCAAAATAAGGAGTTTCAAAAAGTGTTGATGTGCCTTCGCACGCTGCCGGAGTTAGTATCGGCGGATCCATTAGAGTGAAACCTTTATTGTCAAAGAAATCACGTATGGCTTTTACTATTCTGTGTCTGATTTTTAAAATTGCAACTTGTTTGCTCGAACGTAACCATAGGTGTCTATGATCCATTAAAAATTCGGTGCCGTGCTCTTTAGGTGTAATCGGGTAATCAACAGATTCTTGAATAAGTTCAAGCCCGGTTGCATCAAGTTCAAATCCGCCCGGCGCTCTTTGTTCCGCTTTAACTTTGCCGGTTACTGCAATTGAAGATTCGAGCCCCAATTTATCGGCTAATTCAAAAACCTCCGGAGTAACATTTCCTTTAAAATAAACGCATTGTAAATAACCCGAGCCGTCTCTTAAGACAATAAATTTAATTTTTCCGCTCGAACGTTTATTATAAAGCCACCCTTTTATAGTTACTTCCTCGCTGACGTATTTTCCCAGAGTGTTTATCGAAATTTTATCCATCAGTAAAAAACTTTGTTGTAAATTTAATGGTCAAATATAAGGAGAGGCTAATATAAATGCAAAGAGAGGGATGAATGCAGCCCTCTATTTTGAGTATACTTTTCGATAGATTGAAAAGATAAGGGAAATGCAAATTTAGAATCCAACATTATAATCAATTCATTTAATTGAGATTGCTTCGCTCCCAACGCATCGCTACTAATGACATCCTATCCCGCTTGCGGGATCACTGCAAAGAACGAAGCAGTCTCACTTTTAGAACTGAGATTGCTTCATTCGAGGACTCGTTCGCAATGACTATAACGTCATTCTTTTTATAAATAGAGGCAGTGCCTTTTTGGGTAATTCGCCATGACAATTGATTTTGCCCGTTAACTAACTGATGAGAGATGCCCGTAATATTATAATGCGAAACTCAATTTCGATCTATAAGTAAAAAAACTCAAACGAAATATTGTGGCGGTTCATAGAATCGCCATACGCTTTCAAATTTTTGTGTGAGACAATTGACAAATTAATTTTTTGATTTTACTTCCCAATGCCAGTGCCAGGGTTCGAACGCAACTCCAAAACTATTATTTTCCGGATAAGATAAATAGAAGTTAAAATCATTTGCATTTTCTAACATCCATTTATATTCCGGCAGTGCAGTAAAATCGGAAGCTGTTTGCCCATCGCTGAATCCGTTAATTCCATCGATGCTTGTAAAATCGATTGCATTGTTTACCGGATGTCCATGTTCGCTATAGCCGGGCATTGCAATCCACTTTGCATTTTCTTTTAACGAATAATTACTGCTCGTTGCCAGGTAGTAAAAGAACAAATATGCCTGTCTTCCCGGCGAACGATAGCCTGAATCAACAAATAATTTTCTGCCAATATCGACTTCCATTTTTTTTACCATTTTTAAATAATCTTCAAATGAATTTGGGGGACAAAATTGAATGCCGGTTTCCCTTGCTTTTTCTCCCTTCCCAAGTTTAACAGATTCCACTTTTATTAATTTGTCTGGCTTTTCCTTTGAATAAAATGGACCTTTAAACCCAAGCTCTGCGGGGTTGATGTTGAAAATTTTATCAGCAAATATTTTTTCGTACCAATTAAGTGAATTCATTAAAGAATCAAAATCTACAACTGCCCTTTTCTCAGGCTCAAGTTGATCAATGACACTTTTAAATTTTTTGTGCACTGATTCAGTAATCGGTTTTTGGATAAAATTCAATTCTTCATAATTAATTTGAACGAATGTAAAATAGTATAGTCCTACTAAAATAATTGCGATCGATGCGATAATTGGTATAAGATATTTTTTCATTTTTCACATTTTATTTTTTTTATTAAAACTTTTATTTTAAATAAAGCATCTTCTTTGAGACAACAAAATTATCAGTTGTTAACCGGTAAACGTAAACGCCGCTTGCGTAGGATGAGGCGTCAAATCTGTATTCGTATCTGCCTGGTTCTTTATAATCGTCTGCAAGTGTTGCAATCTGTCTGCCGAGTATATCGTACA
>MNYQ01000198.1 GCA_001873185.1 Ignavibacteria bacterium CG2_30_36_16
TATTAACTTTTCATATTCTTGATTAATTTCGTCAACAACGGGCCAAAGTTCTTTTAAAAGTTTAGCGTGTTTATCGCCGAATAATTTCTTTATAATACCTAACATTAATATGTTTCTCCGTCGGATTAAATGAGGTTCAAAATTAAACATTGAGGTTTTGAAATGCAATTTAGAAATGATTATGGTAATTCCAACTAATAGGAAAAAGTTATTTTTTCTTTTGACGGCGTACAAAAACATTCCGCTTCGTATTTATTTCTTGACTTTCTCTTGCTCCTTCTGTAAACCATGATCGTACAAAATGTTTTTTCAATACAATAATTATAGCGCGGCAATCCGCATGGTTGGTGTTTAATGGATGATGGGAAATTATTTCAAATATCCCCGCAGATGCGGGGCAGGTTAGACACAATAAATCTCCGTTAGCTACCGGATAAAAGTCCCTTTCCAACTTAAGCATTACAAGAGAAGTACAGTTATAAGATTATAAGTTTTGGGAAGTGAAAAATTTATCTCCCGGGGCAAAATTAATATTCTTCCGACAAATAGAAGTTCGGGGTGGTTTATTAAAAAGTGACAAATAGAAAATAATTCCAACTTAAATAATTTGACTTACTTATGAAAACAATCTAACTTTGTGCTGCAAGTATTCAAAAATTAGGAAATATGAAAATGGAACATGGATTTGTAACATCAAAAGGGCAGGTAGTTATTCCTGCCAAACTTAGAAGAAAGTATAAAATCAAAACCGGCACTATGGTTTATTTTTGGGAAAAAGATGATAGGATTGAAATTGAACCGATAACTTCTGAAACGATACGAAATAATATTGGAATTTTGGGCACAAAGGGAAAACTTCTTAAAGCTTTGATGGAAGAAAAGAAAAAAGAGCGCGAATTATGAAAAATTTTGTATTGGATACTTTTTCACTTGTCGCTTATTTTGAAGATGAAGAAGGTGCTTCTAAAGTAGCGGACGTTATTGAATTAACTTTGCACCACGAGGCTGAATTATTTCTTTGTGTAATTAATTGGGGTGAGATGTATTATATCTCTTTACGTGAAGGTGGAGAAGAGCGGGCAGAATTGTATAAGAGTATTATTCACAGATATCCCATACAAATTGTTGAAGCGAATAAGGAGTTAACACTTACTGCTGCGCGCTTCAAAGCTTTTCATAAAATGTCTTACGCAGATGCTTTTGCCGCTGCTTTAGCAAAAATGAAAAAAGCAATTTTGGTAACCGGAGATAAAAAATTTAAATCTGTTGAGAAAGAAATAAAAATTAATTGGATTTAAATGGAAACAAAAATATCGGTGCGCAGTATTTCACCCCGGGGGCCAGTTCATTTTTCTTCCGCCAAGCAGGTGCATGTGCAAATGATATACATCCTGTCCGCCGTTGTCGCCGCAGTTCATAACAAGCCGGAAACCGTCTTTATCTATTCCTAAATCTTTTGCAATTTTATTTGCCGCATCAATCATATCGCCGAGAAGCGCTGCATGTTCGCTGCCTTTTAAATCGGTTACTTTCGGAATTTCTATTTTAGGAATAATTAAAACATGTACCGGCGCCTGCGGGTTAATATCATTGAATGCAAGTACTGTTTCTGTTTCGTAAACAATATCTGCTTTAATTTCTTTATTAACAATCTTTGAGAAAATGGTGCTCATAATTAATCCTCTTTCTCTATTCCATATTTTTTTATTTTGTTGTAAAGATGGCTGCGTTGAATTTCAAGCGCTTCAGCTGTTTTGCTTATATTCCAATCGTTTAACAACAACTGCTTTTCGATGAAAGCTTTTTCTGATTTCTCTTTAAAATCCTGGAACGAATTACTTTCGGTTAATATATCACCTATAGATGCGCCGGAAGTTGAAAAAAGAAATTCGATATCTTTCTTTTCAATTTCTCTTCTGTCAACGAGAATTATAATACGCTCAACTGCATTGCGCAGTTCGCGCACATTACCGCTCCAGTTTATGCTTTGAAGAAGTTTTATAGCATCATCTTTAAATTTTATGGGAGCTTTTTTGTGTTTTTCAGTAATGTCTTTTGCAAAGTGTTCAAGCAGGATCGGAATATCTTCAACACGCTCTTTAAGCGACGGAAGGTGAATCGGAATAACATTCAACCGATGATAAAGGTCTTCTCTAAAGTTGCCTCTTTCAATTTCTTCTTTTAGGTTTTTGTTTGTTGCCGAAATAATTCGGACATCAACATCAATACTTTTAGCCCCGCCAACGCGCTGGATTTTTCCGTCTTCAATCGCACGTAATACTTTTGCCTGCGCCTGGTGGCTCATATCTCCGATTTCATCTAAGAATATTGTGCCTTTGTTTGCAAGTTCAAACTTGCCGAGACGCTGCTGAATTGCGCCTGTGAAAGAGCCTTTTTCATGGCCGAACAATTCTGATTCTATCAACTCATTTGGAATGGCTGCGCAATTAACTTCTATAAACGATTTATCTTTTCTGCTGCTCTGGTTATGAATAGCTCTGGCAAGGAGTTCTTTACCTGTTCCGTTTTCACCTGTTATTAAAACTCTTGCATCAAGAGGCGCAACTTTTTCAACGGTACTTAAAACTTGTTTGATTGCTTTGCTCGTGCCGAGTATTCGTCCGTCGCCGATATAAACTTTTTTTATCTCTTCATTTTCGTGAAGCAGATTAGATTGCTCAACTGCATTGCGTATGCTGATGATTAGCTTTTCACGGTCGATTGGTTTTTCTATAAAATCAAATGCGCCGAGGCGTGTGGCTTTTATTGCATTTTCTACACTGCCGTGAGCTGATATTATTATTACCGACAGTGCCAGATCAATTTCTTTTGCACGCTTTAATACTTCAAAGCCGCTCATCTCCGGCATTTGAATATCAAGCAGCAGCGCCGAGTAATTTTTTGTTATAAGCATCTCAATACCCTGTAAAGCAGAAGTAGAAAATTCTACTTCGTAACCTTCGTAATCAAGGATCATTTGAATGCTTTCGCAGATTGACTTTTCGTCGTCGATTATTAAAATTGATTTCATAATTGATATCTGAAATAAAATAAAGTTTGAAGAATTAGCACGTGTGAAGGAAGAACGGATTTATTTGTTTTTAACGATTCGCCGAAAATATTTCCAAACTTATTTGTTAGTAAATCCCTCATGTCAATCTTCGACTGCACTTTAAAACTTTCTTCAAACACTTCCACAAAATAACCAATAAGGTCACCCAAATCAAAAAAATGAGAACTATATGAGATGAAAGCGCTTCCGAAAAAATGTGCGGGTTTGTCCATATCACCGTATTCGTTTTGGGGTGAATCGAAAAATAAATATCGCGGCATGTTAATATTTTTTAATTTAAAAATAGAATCATTAGCGGATATAAGCGGATAATTAACAGCACCTATTAATGGAACTTTAAGAGGAACTTGATTATATGGAACTGTTGAAAAAGTAAGCGCGAGAAGAGCCTCAGCAATATCATCTTGATAAAAATTAACGGCAGCAGTAAAAATGCTGTCCATCAGGAATAAATCATCTACCTCGTTTTTTATTTCATTAAACCGTGGTGAAGCAATGTATGATGAAATAAAGTTTACTCCTTCTGATAATTTGCTTTGCTGGGGACAGAGTGTCCCGGGGAAAAGAAAACAAAACAAAAGTGTAAAATGTCTAAACATCTAAGTTAGGTTTGAATAATACCGGGATTAAATTTTTTTGTTTCTGGATTGTTATTCGCCGCTTCAATAGCCATTGAAACATAGTTCCGGGTTAAAGCCGGGTCAATAATTTCATCAATCCATAACCTTGCCGCTGCGTATAAAGGCGTACTTTTTTCATCGTAGGATTTTAAAATGTCATTCAACAACTTCTTTTTATCATCATCGCTGAATTTGTGTCCGCTCTTTTCTTCCTGTTTTAATTTTATATCAAGCAGTACGCTGCTTGCCTGGTTCCCGCCCATCACAGAAATTTTTGCATTTGGAAAAGCGAAAATAAATCTCGGATCGTAGGCTTTGCCGCACATTGCATAATTACCGGCGCCAAAACTGTTGCCGATTATTATTGTAATTTTAGGAACAACAGAATTAGCAACCGCATTTACCATCTTAGCGCCGTCTTTAATTATTCCGCCGTGTTCAGCACGCGAGCCAACCATAAAGCCCGTTACATCTTGAAGAAACAAAAGAGGAATTTTTTTCTGATTGCAGTTCATTATAAATCGGGTGGCTTTGTCAGCGCTGTCGGAATAAATTACTCCGCCAACTTGCATCTCTCCTGTTTCCGTTTTAGATATCGTCCTCTGATTTGCAACTATACCAACAGCCCAGCCATCAATACGGGCATAAGCCGTGATGATTGTTTTTCCGTAACCTGCTT
>MNYQ01000134.1 GCA_001873185.1 Ignavibacteria bacterium CG2_30_36_16
AAACAAAGCTACGACACATGATTTTGAAAACGATCCCATAAAACTTCTGCGCCAGGACGGTTGGATTACGGCAAACGGTACAACACTTGGAAGCGATAACGGTATTGGAGTTGCAGCAGCGCTTGCAGTTGCAACCGATCAGGATGTTGTACACGGTCCGTTAGAATTATTATTCACTGTTGATGAAGAGACCGGTCTTACTGGAGCCAATAATTTAAAGCCAGGTTTTATAACAGGTAAAACTTTGTTAAATATGGACTCCGAAGAAGACGGCGCTTTTTATGTAGGATGCAGCGGCGGTATGGATACTATGGGCGAGTTTGATGTTCAAAAAGAATCAAGTCACATTGATGCTCTTCCATACGAATTGCAGGTTACAGGATTAAAAGGCGGGCATTCCGGCTTGGATATTAATACAGGACGTGCAAATGCCATAAAACTTCTCGCTCGTGCATTACAGCAATTAAAAAATGTTGATTACCGAATTGGAAAAATTGACGGCGGTTCTTTACGAAATGCAATTCCCCGTGAAGCAGAAGCAGTAGTGATGATTAACCCGGTTGACGAAAAACAGATCACTGAAATTATATCTTCATTTGAACAGCAACTTCTAATCGAATACAAAATCACTGATGGCGGATTGAAAATTAATTTTAAAAAAATTGCTGATGCGCCCGCGGAAGTATTTGAAAAAAGTTTTTCGGATAATCTAATAAATCTGCTGCTTGCAATGCCGCATGGCGTTATTGCGATGAGTCAGGATATTTCGGGATTGGTTGAAACATCTACAAATCTTGCAACAATCAAAATGTCTGAAAATAAATTGTCAATAGGCACAAGTCAACGCAGTTCAATTGAAAGTTCAAAACGGTTCATTAACAGCAGTGTGGCATCAGTGTTTACTCTTGCTAAAGCAAATAATATAAAAGTCGGTGATGGCTACCCCGGTTGGAAGCCGGATATGAAATCCAAAATTCTTAAAACTTCCATCGAAGTTTTTCGCGAATTGTTCAAAAAAGAACCGGAAATAAAAGCTATTCATGCCGGTCTGGAATGCGGAATACTGGGCGATAGAAATCATGGACTTGATATGGTTTCTTTCGGTCCTACTATAGAAGGCGCTCATTCTCCGGATGAAAGGGTGAATATTGAAACAGTAGAAAAATTTTACAATCTGCTAAAAGGTATTCTTAAGAAATTAACGGAGAATGTATTAAGTTAAGATAAGCATTTAGATTAGAATATTTTTTTATCTTTACGATCAAAATTAATGGGCTTGAAAAAAGCCCATTTTTATAACTTTGGAAATTTATTTGTATAAATATTAAATGGAATTCAAACAACTAAAAAGCATTTTTGAGAATAATGATTCGTTTTTGATAACAACACACGTAAATCCGGATGCCGATGCGATAGGCTCTGAAACGGCTGTTTATTATATTCTTAAAAAATTAGGCAAACATGTTTTTATAATTAACTACAGCCCGCTGCCTTACAATTTAACTTTCCTCGATCCCGAAAATAAAATTGAAACTTATTCATCGGAGAAACATGATAAACTTTTTAATGATGTTGACGTTTTAATTTGTGTTGATTTTAACCGTTCCGATAGAATTGTTACAATGCAGCCGGCATTTGTTTCATCCAATAAGATTAAGGTTTGCATCGACCATCATCAAGACCCGGAAAATTTTGTTGACTTCCCATTCATCGATGATTCTTACTGCGCTACTGGTGAAATCATTTATGATTTTATAAAAAAAACAGGCATTATCTCATTAGATAAAAATATTTCGGAAGCAATTTATGCGGCTATTATGACCGATACCGGATCGTTCCGGTTTGAAAGAACTTCTTCCAATATTCACATCATCGCCGCGGAGCTTTTAAGTTTTGGCGTTATTCCGGGTGAAGTTTATGATAAGATTTACGAGCGGGGAAAATTCAGCCGGATAAAATTACTTGGCAGCGCACTTGCTTCGATGAAACTTTATGGCAAAGACGATGGACTATGTTACATGGTTATTACTCAAAATACTTTTGGGGAAACTAAAGCGGAAGAGTTTGATACCGACGGATTTGTGAATTTTGCGTTATCGGTGGAGGGAGTTAAGATAGGGATGATGTTCGTCGAATTAAAGGAAGGATTTAAAGTTAGTTTTAGATCTAAAGGTTCTATTCCGGTAAATAAATTGGCTGCAGAATTCGACGGCGGCGGACACGTCAATGCTTCGGGTGCGCGCTTTCATATTAAAAATATAAATGAGATGCTTCCCATAATACTTTCGGCAGCGGAAAAATATTTAAAATTATAAGGTGTCTTAATGTTAAAACTTGCAGTGAAAGTCGGCTCAAAAAAAATATCGTATAAACCTTTTTCAATTAGTGTAAGATATCTAATTGAAGAGAAAAAACTCGGGCAGAGTCTTGAAAATCTCTCCAAAATTTTGGGGTTAAAATTATCTGAACTCCAGACAAAAAATTTTCTATCGGAATCCGGTTGCGAAATCAGGGCGGCAAAACATAACGGCAAGCCCGATGAAATATTAATCTCGCGCATTAAAATTGACGATAAATTTTCTGCGGACTATTTCCGAAATCATATTGCCGGGTTGGTCAAGAACTTATCAAATGAAGAAATTAAAAATCTGCATATTTTTATTCCAGCCTACGAGCCTTTCAAAAAATATTTTAATACTGAAGATTATTATTACCAAACTTTTATAGAAGGTGTTTTCTTAGGTGCTTATTCTTATGATAAATATCTTTCTAAAAAAAACAACAAGCAGTTTGAAGTTTATTTTTATGCGGGCAACGATAAGAAATTAAAAACTGCTGTCAATAATACTTTGCATTTAATGGGCGGAGTAAACTTCACAAAAGATCTTCAAAACGAACCTGCAGGTAATTTAACACCCCAAATATTAGCTAATAAAATCCGTGCTGAGTTATCAAAAGCCGGTGTTAAGGTTACTGTTTTTGATGAAAATATTATAAAGAAAAAAAAGATGGGGGGCTTACTTGCTGTGGGAGGAGGCAGCGCAAATCCGCCAAGATTTATTTTACTTGAATATAAAGGCGGCATCAAACGAAAAGCTGGCGTTTCAAAAACTACAGCGCTTGTAGGCAAAGGTGTAACTTTCGATACAGGAGGAATATCACTCAAACCCGCCGCAGATATGGGGGAAATGAAAGGAGATATGTCGGGCGCTGCTGTTGTAGCAGGAGTAATTTTGGCAGCTGCAAAAGCAAAATTAAAAGTTGATTTACTCGGCGTTATACCGGCGGCTGAAAATATGCTTTCCGGATCTGCATATCGTCCGGGCGATATTATAGTAACAGCTTCGGGAAAAACGATCGAGGTTGATAACACAGATGCAGAAGGAAGAATAATACTTGCGGATGCATTAGACTACGCTTCCAAACTAAAACCAGCAAGGATAATTGACCTTGCAACATTGACCGGCGCATGTGTGGTTGCTCTTGGCGAATTTACTGCAGGACTTTTTACAAAAGACGATAAATTATCGAGCGATATTTTTTCGTCGGGAATTAAAACACACGACCGTGTGTGGGCATTGCCGATGTGGGATGATTATCATTCGCTCAATAAAAGCGATGTAGCTGATGTTAAAAATATTGGCGGACGCTGGGCAGGTGCAATTACTGCCGCAAAATTTCTTGAAAATTTTGTCGATAAAAATATTCCATGGGCGCATTTAGATATTGCCGGACCGGCTTCGGCAAACAGTCTAAATAATTATACAAAAAAATATATGACAGGATTTGGCGTGAGATTGTTGTTTGATTATTTATTAAAGTTGCAAAAATTTTAAAGAAACTTTTTTTAGTAGGAAATGAAAAAACCTATGAGATTAAAATATTTCTAATGATTTAAAATTCCGTCTTTCATTTCGTACACAGTGTCTGCAAGTTCAACAAGTTCTTTATTGTGAGTAACAATAACGAATGTTTTTCCATATTTGTCACGAAGATCGATTAAAATATTGTGAAGAATTTCGCTGTTTGCCGAATCGAGATTTCCTGTTGGCTCATCGGCAAAAATGATTGAAGGATCGTTTGCAAGTGCGCGCGCAACTGCAATTCGCTGTTGTTCTCCGCCGGATAGTTCAGCAGGTTTATGATTTATTCTTTCCTCTAATCCAACTGCAATTAATAATTCTTCAGCTTTAATCAGCGAAGCATTTTTTGAAACCCCTCCAATCATCTGCGGTATTGCAACATTTTCGACAGCTGTAAACTCAGGTAGTAGATGGTGAAACTGAAAAACAAAT
>MNYQ01000064.1 GCA_001873185.1 Ignavibacteria bacterium CG2_30_36_16
TAAGCTTTAAAATTAATTAAGAAAATTTGTATGGATGAGTAGAAAAATGGATTAGCTATTGAAGGATTAGCGCCATATGTAGTTACTTGCTTATCAGCGGTCCACGTTCCGTTAAAATCGGAAGTAGCGCTGCGGGTGTACCAGATGCCGGTTGAAGTATGATAAACTGCGTGATAAATACCGTAAGAATCCCTTACAAGTTTTCTCTGTCCGTTGCCCGAAAAAGCAAGCGATGCATCTGAAAGTAAATGACCTTTTAAGTTTGCATTAACTACCGCATTACCGCTTGTAAATACAACGGGGGTTTCCTGTGCGTTTGCATTCTGAAGTTGAACACCTGTGCCCGACCAACTTCGGAAATAAAATTTATGCGTTTTACCGGTTTGTGTGAGAGGGATGTCTTGCGGTGATATTGCTTTTACGGAGTAGAAGGGTGGAGTGAAACCAGTTCCACTTTGATCTAAGAAGACGCCTCCATAAGTAGCATAGGTTCCTTCCCCCGGTGTAAAAGGAGAACTAAAAGTCTGAAATATGTTTGGCTGGATATCTCCTAATTTATACCAAGGATCTTTGAACTCAATATTGCCCGCTGTTGACATACCTTCTAATAAAAGGTTTTTTACTGAGATCTTATCTATTTGTGGAAAAAATGCTTTTTGATTTCCGTTATATTCCCACCCTTTAAATGTATGTTTAACTTTATAATCACTAAGGACGCGATTCCAGTTATTTTGCTGATAGTTAGTCCCGTTTCCGTAAAAATTGAGTCTATACCTATCCAATGTTTCAACAATATTATCATTATTTGTAGATACTGAAACTGTACCTCCTGAAGACACTTGAGTCTCCACCCCTGCATTATCTGTTACTTTTAATAATCCGCTCGCCTCATCTTCTTGAATATTATCAATGACATTTCTAAAAGTTACATTATTATAGGAATCCTCGAGCAAACCAATTTGAGCAGAAACAGGGTCAACAAGATCGTCCGGAAATTCATCATGATAATGAATTGCCGAACTATTTAGAGTTACATCAAACTTGCTTTCACCATTTACAATATCAAGCGCGCTGGTATAAGGAATATAAGTTGGGCTTTTCTTCCTTACTAGGTTCCAGTGGATAAAACCAAAAAAGGTTGAACCTTGAGATACTGTAGCACGTATAGGTAAATAGGATCCTGGGGTCAAACACTCACTGTCTTCCCAAAGATAAAAGTGTTGATTCGCTAATAAATCAATCTCAACTTCGAGCCATTCTCCTAAATTAGGATTGGTTATGTTAGGCGCAAATGAAACTCCAATGTTAATACAATTATGAGGGTATCCATCGCCATTCAGCTTGTCCAGCACATTATAGAATATTTTGTGCATAGAATTATTGCCGGGACTATTAGGATCATAAGGATCATACCGAAGCATTTGCTTTGCTGCAACACTATTTAATTCGGGGTGAAATGTCCCGCCATCATTATCTTTTATATAATCCAAAAAATCCATGGGAATTATTGCGTCCTGCTGGGGTGAATCTATAGAAAGAAAATGAGAAACATACAATGGAATCCCCTGAGCTTCAGCTTCGGCAAGAGCATATCTTCCTATTGGACCTCCCATACTTAAACCTGCAAGAATTATTTTTTCAGAACCTTGCGTAATAGATTCTATATATCGTGCAAATCCTTGAATTATATAAGCATTAGCTACTAAATCGACTCCTCCCTCGTTAAAATTAAAAATCAAAACATCAGCATCTAAGTTGCGTATTCTGTTTAGCCAGTTAGCAGCTTTACCATAATAATAATCGGGCCAAGTTAGATTCATAGGATCGAATCCTTCTATTATGATAACAGGTCTATCTATTTCTGGAGTTGTTCCTGTCCATCCGCTCACCCAATTTCCCAACTCATCATAATAGACTTTATCTCGTGGAGGAATAACAAATACAATTTGATTTATTGTGTGTGATATTCCACCCAAATCCAAATATTTAATATCCATTGTGTGAGTTCCTAATGTATTCCAAGGCGGAATGAACTCCCCTGTTGTATATCCTACAGTATTTAATAATGTGATCCAACTGCCATTGTCATATCTGACATCAACTCTGGTAAATAGCGTTAATGTTTTATATTCAAGTTTGCTTTGTCCTAAGTAAAACCCAAATTCAGTAGGAAAGTCATATTCGACTATAATAGTAAGTTTATCACTTAAATTTGTACTTTCTTGCCAGGTACTCATAAATCCATCTTCGGTAGTATCTATCGCAGACCTAAAATTTCCTTGATTGTTTTGAGCTAAAAGGCAAGTAGAAAAAAGTAGCAAAAAAAGAATTTGATAGATGAAGCATTTCATAACTGTTATCCTTATTATTAATGATATGAGATTGAAAACGATTTTCATAAATATTTCCCTTTCATTGAAAGGATTAATTCGCTAAAATTAAGACACAAACATAAAAGGCGTATCTCGCCTATGCGAGAAATGCCGTTGCCTTTGTTTGTAATTTTGGGTAACGGTGTTCCAGCACCGTTACTCTTTTAATTTATTGGTTCTGAATTATTCATTTTAAACACCTCCTTTCAATAATGGTTGAGCATTTCTAAGCCTTTTCTTCGTAGGGTATTCATTTAATTCTGTACCCCCGTGCTATTCTAGCATTCCCGGGTGCACTAAAACTTTCACCTACTGTTATAATTAAATTATCTTTTACAGCCATACTGTACCAGGTTCCATCTCCCTCTAACTCAAGATATCCTTTCCAACTCGCTCCATTCCAGTGACTAACAGATTGAAGATATCCACCCACAAATATATCATTGCCTGCTGTACCCCTAATGATTTTTGTTTCTGGCGGATACTCGGTCTGATTTTCATAATCCCACCAGATGTTTTCTTTTGCGTAACCGGTTGTATTTTTTGGTGCAGCATACACTCTTCCTATTGCACCAAGATAGACGGTATCTGTTTTATCTGTCCATAAGCTTTTAAATACGTGAGTAATTTCATTTGGCGGGTGAGGCATATTAGGGCCGGTTATTTCAAGAACTTTTTCAAAACCATTACCTGTGTTTCTTAAAAACACCGTGCCGTATGAATCCTCAAAACCAGCAGCCCAAACTATACTTCCATCGGGGCTTCCCCAAACGTCTCTTAAATTTACATCTGTCCCGCTTTCTATCTTACTCCACTGTCCGTTACTGTAGTGCGCTATGTTACCGCCATTACCAACTACATACAAATCCTCGCTCGATTTGCCCCAGAGTTTGTTGATCCAACTCTGAAAGATTGCATCCGAAAGTTCATATTCAATATAGTCGCTTCCGTCCCAATGAATTAATTGGTCTAAACCAATCCAAATGTCATTCTCACTTAATGCAAAAATTGATTTCATTGGTGCTAGAAATGATTGTCCTTGGCTATTTGTGAAATAAATTCTTTCCGGTTTCCATTCAGTCCCGTTCCATTTTATAAGATTGTAAAGTTTCGAATCTGGATTGCCAAGCGAGTCATTCATATAAATTTCGCCAACTGCCCAAATGTTGTTTTCGTCTATTATGGCTATATCCAGCAAATAACTTCCGTAATTGCCTATATCATCAATAACCCAATTAATTAAATGGCTTGTGGTATCTTGCTGTACAATTGGCGGGACGACTGGTGTATCTTTCTTGCAGCTTGCTGCAAATAAAAAAGCTATAAAGATTACAAAACCATATATCATCTTTATCATTTTATGTTTCCTAATTAATTACTTACCATTTCCAAGATTTATATTTATATTGATACCCACATAGTTATTGGCAAAATTCAAATTGCCATATAATCCAACTCCAATTCCAATTTCATTAGCAAGCCTGAACAATAATTGTATATCACTTCCTACACCGATAGTTTTAAACTTTTCGTAGGGTCCATAAGGTGTTCTTTTTTCTCCAAATACATATGAGGGACCTAAAAACAGACAAGCCATAAACCAGTCAGATAATATTCTTTTGCCAATCGAAAGATTTATTGTGTTATAAAGAAACCCATCTTTTCCAACCTCTATATTTTTACTGAAAGAGAACCCTCCTTTTGAAAAGTATTCGACTTTAAAAAAGTTATCATCTGATAAAAAACTAAAGTTTGGCGAAAAACTATAGTTAATGTTGAAACTAAGATCTTGTTCAGGCCAGAATCCTCCTCCGATGGTAATCCAATATTTGTATGATGTGTCTTTGTCTTGCGCTGAGGTAACAGCAACAGAAGAAATTATTAATACGGCTAAAAATATTTTTTTCATTTTACCTCTTTTCAAATTATCCATTTGGGGTTGATTCTTAGCAGATTTCGTTCATCATTCGTGTATAAGTTTGTAGCAACACAAAGTATAAGCTTATCTGAATTTAGATCGTCTATTCCCCATATATCATAAATATTCAAATCCGTTCCGCTCTCTATCTTCTGCCAGCCACCGCTTGCACCGGAGTAGTGGGCTATGTTGCCATCTAGACCAACGAAATAAATATCATTTGAATTTGTTCCCCAAGTTTTCATTAGTAATAAATTGGGGTCAACAGTCGTTCTTAGATCGTACATCTGCCATGATATTCCATCACCATGTATAGGTAAACTACCAACAAACCATATATCAGTACCTGAGAAAGTGAAAACACCAGTTAATGGGGGTGTAATTAAACTACCTCTAAAATCAACTGTAATCTTTTTCAACTCCCACTCACTCCCATCCCAATGCACGGCATTATAAGCATTAGGGTCGGGGTTGCCGAGAGAGTCTTTCAAATAAATTTCACCCACTGCCCAAATGTTGTTTTCGTTTATTATGGCTACATCGTAAAGCACGCTGCTGCTGTGCTGCCCAAATGTAAATGTTTGCCATGTAAACTCATGGCTTGTTGTGTCCATTGTTTGCAGAGTTAGTTCTTTGCTTGCTGCTGAATTGTTTCCGTTAGCTAACGGATGCTGTATTGTTAATTTGTATTTGTAAGACTGATTAGGCAGCAGTCCTTCATCATAAAGAACTGTGTCAATGCTGTTTGTGTTGAATGAATAGATGAGAGAATCTTCCCTAAAAACTTGTGCGGCTTTTATGTTATCTGCTTCTAATTTTATCCATGCTTCCGTGCATGAAGCATCTTCGGCTGCAAACTCAATATTAGCCGGTGTACTATCCGGTTCGTTTGTATTGCAGGATGTAAATAGTGTTAAAAAAATAATAAAAGAGAAAACAACTTTTTTGTAAACCATAAAAAAACGCCCTTCAAAAAAATCTAATTAATTTTTAATTCTTGCACAAAGGTAAGTCCTCCGCCCCGGCAGAGGAATTTCTTAATTCGCTATAATGGCGAATTATTCCATCAACCCGCCGCCTACCCCATTTTAAATAGCAATGCTAAAGCAGCGGGTTAATTAGAATTGTTTTTTTAACCGTGTAATCCGTTTATTATTACGGATTACCCGAACAAACGGCTGGCGCAAGTAAAATTATTTACTTTGCAAAACCATATCTGGAAAAATGGTTTAGCTGAGCATTTACCACTGCCAGAATTCCATTTTCAACATCAACAATTAAATTATCATAAGTTACAGCTTCGGTGCTTCCGTCGTCTGCAAAATATAAAAAGTTAACTTGAGCCGGATTAACATCGGAAAGATCTAAACCTTCCATTCTTATTGTTAAAAGTACCGGAGCGTCAAACACCATTGTGGGGCTTAAATCTACTTCAACAAATTGTCCTTCATTTACTATAGAAAGAACTTTTGCTCCATCATAAGCGCCAGTCGGGACGTCAAGCGATGCTTCAATTGTAACTTCACCGGTTGAAGTTGAATAAAAACCTTCGAGCTCAACATCGCCGCCAATATTTCCCACGATTCTTTCGGAAACCGAAAATACAGTTTCAACAGATAAAGAACTTGGAGCCGGCATTTTTATTTTTTGGACGGTTGACTGAGTACCAACAGGGACAGTACTGTTGTTTAGATCGGAACATCCAGCAAGGAAAATTCCAACAAGAAAAAGAGCGAGAATCAGATGTTTCATAAAAGAACCTCTCATAAAAATAAAAAAAAATAGTTTATAGAACGCCCCAGATGAATTTTGCCTTGTAATAAGACATTATCATTGTGCATTTTTTATGCCAAATTCAAAAAGCTTGATTTTGGATTATAGTGAAAGGACAGCGAGAAATACCGGTAAATATTGCCATTTTTTGACCGGTAAAAAAGGGATGAATTGTAAAGAAATTTTACAACTTTTCGACTTCTCCTAAAAGGGAGTCTAATTTAGGACGGGAAATTCCCAAAACTTTTGCGGTTTTAGTTTTATTTCCCGCTTCTTTTTTTAAGACGTTAGCGGCGTACAATATATTTAATTTTCTTATATCGGTCATCTTATAGTCGACACCGATTAATAAATTCGATTCGGTTTTATCATTCTCTCCGGAAAATTTATGTTTTTCAGTTAAAAACGAGAATTGTGAAAGTTTAAGCTTTTTACCATACCCGAGAAGCACTGCCCGTTCTATAGAATTTTTAAGTTCCCTAACATTACCATTCCACGAATATTCTAAGAAAAATCTTTTTAATGCCGGTTCTAAAGATGAAAAACATTTACCGAACTGTTTATTGTATTCTCTCATAAAATGTTCTGCAATATGTATAATATCATCTCCGCGTTTTTTCAAAGGCGGGATGTTAAGCGACACAACATAAAGCCGGTGAAATAGGTCATTCCGGAAGCTTCCTTCATCAACCATTTGGGGCAGGTTGCGGCTTGTTGCAGAGATAATTCTTGAATTAAAAATAATATCTACCGTTCCTCCTAAGCGCCGGAGAACTTTCTTTTCTAATGTGCGTAACAATTTAGTTTGAATTGAAAGATTAAGTTCGCCTACTTCATCTAAAAAAATAGTTCCGTTTTCCCCCAGTTCAAATAAGCCGGGTTTGCGGGTTTTAGCGCTTGTGAAAGCTCCAGCTTCATAACCGAATAGTTCAGATTCCATCAAAGCTTCGGGAATTGCAGTACACATAATTTCAACAAAAGGAGAGTCTTTAGAACGGCTGAATTGATGAATCGCTTTTGCAAGTAATCCCTTACCGGTTCCTGTATCGCCGGTTATCAGGATATTTATGTCATCCCGAGCGCTTATTTTTTTTGCTATCGATTTTAGTTTCCTGATTTCCGAACATTCGCCCAGAAATTTGTCGAAACCATCTCCGGAGTTTTCAAAAACATTTATTGGAGTTGAAGAAGTTACATAAGCATTGTTTTCGATAACTTCCTTAAGATAATTAACAAATTTGAAAAGTTCGTACGGAAGAACAAAGATCTCGGTGAAACCGAGTTTTGCTAAAGTGCTTACAAGAACTGCATCATTATCGTTTGTAACAAATATTATTTTATTCGGGATGATCTCCCTGCTATCAACAACTGCATTGAAGTATGCCGAGTCTAATGTTTTGACGTACATGATGATTATTTCATCGGCTTCAAATTTGAATTCTTTAGAAATTTCAAACTCAAGCGATGTATAGATTAATTGGATTTGTCTAACAGCTCCAGAAATAGAGGTGCTGTCTTTAAAGTCAGAATACAATTTAATTTTAACAGTATTAATAGACATGTTTAGAGATGTTTTTCTAAGTAATCTAATTTTTCAAAAGCAAGACAACATTCTGTCTTCCGAAAATATGAATTTTTGAGCTGAGAATCTTTAAGATCTTCACCCGTATGATAAATTAATGATTTAGTGTAGCTAACAAACTCGGCTGTTTTGCTCATCATACCGCGATTAAAATACTGCTCTGAAAGTGCGAAAAGAATTTTCCATGTTACTTCAACAATATTTAAGTCCTTTATTTTTTCATAAGCAGAGAGATAATAATCGAGAGGTGAAGACATTTGAAATTCTTTAGTCTTTTCGGATATAATGCCCACAATATAATCTTTTTCGGCTGATAAATAAGGATTGGTTTTACAAACATTCTCAATTTCCGGTAAAGTTATCATTTCATAAGCGAAGCCGTATTTATTTTCCGCCTTACAGTAATCGATTAGCATCATAATCACAGTAAAGAAGTTTTGATAATCCTGCCTATCATAAAAACTTTTTAGCAAAGAGATATATTTTGCTTCGCCCGCTTCTTCATTATTAGCCGTTGAAGAGAATAAATTTAGCAGCAGAACATTTAATCTAATTTTTTCCTGAATATTTTCATCTTCGGACAATTGTATATACTCTTTTACCACGCCTTTAAGTCTATCAAAATCACCAGCGATAAAATAAAGTTTAGCAAGCAGAAATAAAGTCTCAAGACCTTCGCTTGTATTTGAAAGGTCTTTAAATATTTTATCGGCTTCAATAAGAGAATCATACGCTTTTTGATATTCGCAAATGAACAAATAAATTTCACCAAGATTAGTGAGCGCCATGCCCCTGCCATTTTTATTTCCGAGACTCACGAAAATAACAACTGCTCTCTTGTAAGATTCTATCGCCTGTTCAAAATCAAACCGTTCAAAATGAAATATTCCGAAATTAAGAAGCAGGCGTGCTTCCTGGTCAAGGTTGCCAATTGAACGATTGATCTCAAGAGAATTTTCCCAGCTTTCTTTTGCTTTAACAGGCATGCACTGCATATTATAAATATTGCCGGAGTTCAGGTACATTTGAGATAAACCCAATTTATTACCGGCTTGTTCAAAATGGTTTAATGCAGTTTTAAAATAATTAAGCGCATCGATTAAATTATCATCTTTGTAAAAAGCGGCGAGACCAAGAATATTAAAACATTGGGCAAGCTGTTCATGCGATACAGTAGGAGACTTGATTAACCGGGTACAAATTTCAATGCTTTCATCATAAGCATTTAAATCTATATCAGCACGTGCTATCTTTATTAAAACAGTAATGTTTAACTGTTCAGAATCCTTTTCTGCAAGAAGTATATTATAATTTTTTATTCCCTCGTCGATTTTTCCCGAATCGACCAGGGAATCTGCTTTTGCTAGCAGCAGTTCATTTTGTTTTTCCCTGCTGAATTTAGCAAAATCAATTTCGTTCAGCATGCTGAGGCATGGTTTGCTTTCGCCTAATCTGTGGAGTGTTAGAGCCATTTCGCATTTAATCTCGTTTAATAAATTATCGGAAAGCGGCAAAGAAATTAAATGCTCAAGAATTTTATAACGATAAGAAAAAGCAGCTAGAGATTCCGCTTTTGAAGCTTCCGCAATATAAATATTAGCAGCCTTCAGGTATTCTTCTGCTAATTCATAATGATAAGCAAGCTCGTTAATATTTACTTCGCCGAATTCATTCTCAATAACTCCGGCAATTTTGCCATGCCACTTTTTCTTTTCTGATATTGTAGAGTATGTGTATTTCTTAAAACCCTCGGAGCTGAATGTTAATTGGGCGCTTTCACTTTCCGGAGAAAGTATGTTTTTATGAATGAGCGAATTAATACTTATATTTAATTCGGATAGAGGAATTTTCAGCAGCCTGCTAATAATTTTTTTGTCGACACTGTTATTGAATGAGGAAATACACTTAGCCATCATTAGTTCATGGTTTTGCAAAAAAACAAGTCTGTACTGATAAATTTCGTCATGTGAACGTTTTAGTAATTTTAATTTTTCATCATTAAAATCAATTACAACTTTACCCTGCATGTACCGGACTAATCCAAAAAGCAAAGCATCTTTAATAAACAATTCAATACTTCCGGGGAGTAGATCGGCATATAGCAAGATGAGTCGTTTTAAATCATCAACGGGAAAATCGTGCGAATATGATTTTCTCAAATATTCATCAAGCTGATTTTCAGTAAACGGTGTTAGGTTAACCTCTCTTAAATTGTGAAGATAATCGGGGAAATAAGTTTTATCTGAGTCTAAAGTTAAAATTAATTTACAACGGCTAACCTGTATAAGTGGGATCAGTTCTTTATATACTTCAAGAACAAAAGCATCATAGTTGTTAAAATCATCCAGCACGAGAATAAACGAACAGACGTTTGTAAGATTGTTGAAAATAGCTTTTAGTTTTTCTATATAATTTCTGCCATCATCTTTTCTTAGGTCAGAAATTTTTTGAAGTATATCTGCACTTAAATGCTGGTAGACAACCGGATTAAAACACAACATTCTTAAAAGATGTTCAAAGTAATCGGTGCCGCTTCTTGCCGCTTTGCCGTCAATAAAAATAAGGTTTTCAATCTGCTTTGATAATTCTTCGCCGACAGTGGTTTTACCGGCTCCCTCGGCTCCAACAAGAGCAAAGACTTCGTCACTTCTTTCATCTTCTATAAACTTTTTTAATATCGTGATAGAATCACTTCGTCCTGCAAAACTTTTGGCAGGTGTAAATTCGGAAAACTCTATTCCCGACATGTTTATATCAAATTCATTTAATATTTCGAGTGCGCTGCCATACCTATCTACGGGGTTTTTAGTTAGAAGTTTAGAAAGCACTTTCGCAATTTGAGGATATTTTTCCGTTACCGGATAATCGAATTCTTTTTCTACCTGCGCTTTATAAATGGAAATTTCTTCGTCGGTATCGAACGGAAACGATTTGTAAATTATAAAGTAAAGCATCATCCCGAGCGAGTAAAAATCTGCCCGGCATGTAGGCTGTTGGTTTTGAATAATTTCAGGAGCAATATATTGCGCTGTTCCCCTCGGCGGGATTGTGTTATTTGAATATAGATTTTCAGTCAAACCAAAATCTATCAATTTAATTTTAATTTTCCCATTGTTTTTTTGAATTAAAATATTATCCGGTTTTAAATCGTAATAAAGATAATTAGATTGATGAAGATAATATAATGCTCTGCAAATCTGTGATGTTATTTCGATTAATTCTTCTTCAGGCAAATCATCAAACTTTGAGAGTGGCATCCCATCAATATATTCCAGAGTAAAGAAATACGATCCGACAGCAATATTTTTCAAGGCGGCGGGTGAAGATAAAACTTTACCATAGTCGTAGGCTTTTACAATAAAAGGATGGTTTAATTTTTTTATCGTGAAAAATTCATTTTGAAATGCTTCCTTTTCTTCACGGGGTGAATCGGGCGGTAAGATTTTTATGGCGGCGGCTCTATTCGGATACTCTACATCTTTACAAATAAAAACAGAGCTTCTGCCTTCGCCTATTTTATTATGAATTATGTATCTGTCGTTTATCATTACTTAATTGAAGTTACGTACTTTGTATCTTCTTAGTGTTTTTGTGGCAAATAGTTTTCTGCCACAGATCCGCCGCGGCGGAACGGGGACACAAAGGTTTATTACTGCGTTATCTGCGATTTAATTTCTTGCAGTTCTGTTGTTAGTTTTGGTAATTCGTTTTTGCATATTTGAAATACAATTTCGTAATCGATCTCTTCATAATGATGAGAAATTAAATCTCTCAATCTCATTATTTTATTCCATTAAACACCCGGGAATTTTGGCAGTAATAGTTTATCGAGTTTATCAATGCCTTTGGTCTGTTCTCCGATTATTTGCAGCCGGATGGCAATAGAATCTAACAGCATTATTCCAAACGGAGAGGCAACGAACTGATCGGCTGAGTTTATCGTGTTCATTCTTTCATGGATGATAGAAATGGATTCAAGGATTAAATCCAACTTTTCTATAATTATTTCTTTAGACATAAATAACTTCCTTCTCAATTCTATCAACCAACGACTTTCGCATCTTGCTGTGCTTTCTAACTAGATCTACTTTTTTGCCTAAAACTTTTTCAAGTAAAATAAGTGTTCCGGCAAAGCTGCTAAAATTTGGTTCGGCAATTTCAATTATGATGTCAATATCGCTTTCATTGTTCTGTTCATTACGTGCAAAAGACCCAAAAAGTCCAATACGTTTCAAACCATATTCGGAAACAAGTACAGGTTTTACTTGTTGTAATTGGCTTAATATTTCATCTTTTGTACTCATAATATTAAAATCCTTATAATTTTTTTGCAAATTACTTATTTAATTTTAGAGATACCATCTGTTAAATAGAGAGTATCTGTATTCTCAATTCAAAGCTTCGTGCCTTGGTGTCTTGTATGTTAAAAGTACTAAAAAAAGTTCTTTGAAATATTGAATAAAATAGTTTCCTTTACGGAAGAGAAGGTTTGAGCCACAAAAGCACTAAGTCACCAAGTTTCACTAAAAATAATTCATAAAATTCAACTCATGCCTAAATTCAGTTACTTAAGCAAATTTATTGATGAACTTATTTTTCTTCCTGCGGAATTTACAGCAAAGATGACAGCAAATAAAGAGGCGCCCGGGAACATGATTAACCACCACGCTTCGCTTAAATAATTTCTTCCTGAGTCAATCATACTTCCCCATGATGGATATTCGGTGCCTGTACCAAGCCCCAAAAAACTTATAGCCGATTCCGCCAGAACCACATTTCCAAATTGAAAAATAAGATTGACAACCACAGGCACAATGATGACGGGTAAAATCTCTTTTAAAAACAAATCTCTTCTTTTCAGACCGATCATCACTGCCGAGATAAAAAAATCTTTTTTCTTTATCGAAATTATCTCACCGCGGACAATTTTAAATAAACTCATCCAGCCGGAAATTCCAAGAACAAGGATCACAGTAAAAACTTTGTTCCCAAACAGCGCCAAAATAAGAATTACAAAAAATATTGATGGAACAGTTAAAAACATTTCGGTAAGTCTGCTTAACATCGTATCAATCCATCTGCCGGAATAACCGGCAATAAAGCCAAGCAAACTGCCTATTATAAAAGCGACAACTACCGAGCCGAAGCCCACAGTTAGTGATATTCGGGCGCCGTAAACTAATCTTGAAAAAGTATCCCGCCCAAATTCATCGCTTCCCAACAAGAATAGTTTGCTTGTAATCAGCGGTTTCCCATCTATAGAGGCAACTCTTTTTTTACTAATTAAAAACTCGTCTCCGCGCTGATAATAGACTACATCATCTCCGGTTTTAGTACTGTCAGCAAACAAAACATTTTCGTTAAAAGAACCCGGAATAATTTTATTCTTTTGTAACTGAAAGCGGATGTATGGTTTTGATTTGCCCTCATCATTTAGATGAACAACTTTAACGCTGCTTAACGGCGGCAGCAGCTTAGTTACGTTTATGTTCTTTTGAAATTCGGGATGAACTTTAGTAATTAAAGGGGCAAAAAGAAACACAAAGATTAAACTTATCATTATGGTATACGGGTAGGACAATGGTTCGGTGAAAATCTTTTTTGCTCGTAAAGAAATTACAAGAAGCGGAATAATGATGATTAATAAAGCGGACACAAAATGGTCAGCAATAGCAAAATCTATAATATTAAGTGCATTCAAAAAATCTGACAATAAAAGACTACACCATTCGAAGAGGAGGGAATAAATTTGAAGTACAAAATCATACCGGAGTATAAGCAACAATAAAGATAAGGATAAAACAAAATTACCTGTGGAAAAATAATTTCTTTTCATTGCAGCACACCCCCTTGAAGTGTGCGTTTATCAAGAAAAGCTTTCACAAGATCGGCAAACAAATTTGCGGCAATTACCATCACGCCGGAAGCAAGCGTACAGCCGATAACAAGCGGATAATCCCGCGACAGCACCGCTTCGAGCGTTAAACGCCCCATTCCAGGAAGCCCGAATATCACTTCAGTAATTACCGCTCCGCTTAGCAAAGCGCCGAGTTCAACTCCGGCTACCGAAACAAATGGGTTGAGAGCGTTTGGCAGAATATGCTTGCGGAGAATTACTTTTTCTTCATAACCGTGAGACTTAAGAAAACGAACAAATGGTTTTTGATATTCGATTTCTATTTCGTCGCGCAGATATTTGTAAAACATTGCGGCTCCGCTTAATGAAAGCGTTAAGATAGGCAGAATTAGATGTAGCGAATAATCAATCAATCGTTCAACCCAGGTAAAACTTTCATTTCCGAAAGAACTAACACCCGAGGATGGGAAAAGGTTTAGTTGAACCGAAAATATATAAATCAAAAAAACACCGGTAAAAAAAGAAGGGACTGCATAAATAATGAGGCTTGATGCAGCGAGTAATTTGTCAACCGGCTTATTGATTTTATTTGCCGAAAATAATGCGAGCAAAACAGAACAGAATATTTGAAGCAGAAAACTTGTTAATGCAAAAAAAACTGTAAATGGGAGAAATTGCAACACTACTTTTTCAACCGGAATACGGTATGTATATGATATTCCTAAACTGCCGCTGAAAACGCTTGATACAAATTTTAGATATTGAACATGAAGCGGTTCGTTTATACCGAAAGAATTTTCTGTTTGGTGCACAAGTTCGGCATTCAACTTTGGCGAGATAAATTTATCAGCCGGATTCCCTGGTGCGAGCCGTATAAGAAAAAATAAAAACGTAATTAACAAAAACAGAACTACGAGAGAATAAAATATTCTTTTGATCACGGCTTTTGCTATCATAACAGCATCATTTTTTTATCTTCCACTTCCAGGTATGATGTACTGCGCCCAAAGGTGAAACGCTTATGCCTTCAATCATTTTACTGTGCGCAGTAAGATTATCAATCCAGTATAAAAAAGTAACCGGCTCTTCTTGATGAATAATATTTTGAAAATCTTTAATCATTCTGTTTTTAATTTCTGTTTCTTTTACGAGCGGCAGCTTCTCTAATAACTCATCCGCCTGCTCATTAGCGAAGCCGGCGATATTCAACGGATTTTCAGTTAGATTAGAATGCCAATAAACTTTTAACTCAATTGGAATCGGTACTGACCAGCCGGCAATCCATGCTTCTAATTCCCGGTTAAACATTTTTTCAAAAAACACCCCCGATTCTAATTTTTCAATCTTAACGTCGGCGCCAATTGCCTTCAAATTATTTTGTATTACTTTTGAAGCAAAATCTCTTGCCGGATTTCCGGATGGGATATATATTGTAAACAAAAATCGCTCTTTCCCCTTTTCAAGAATTCCATCGCCATCAGCATCTTTCCAGCCTTCGCTTTTCAAAAGCTGCTTCGCTATACCGGGATCAAATGGATACGGCGTAATGGAAGAATTATAAAGATCCTTAAAGATTGGCGCTGCCGGTCCTACGGCAATTTGACCAAAGTTGTTAAAGTATTCGCTCAATATTTCTACCCGATTTATTGCATGGGTCAATGCTTTTCTTACAGAAGCGCTTCCAAAAATTTTGTGAGGGATTTTTTTGCCGTTTTTTTTGTATTCGTTCATATCAATATTGCTCCAGCCGATGTAATCATATTCGCGTCCTTCTATAGGGGCAATAATTAAATCTCCCGATGTTTTTAATCTTTGCGCATCATCCGGGCGTATATCTTCCATCAACTGAACCTCGCCGTTTTTTAACTGCGTCAAACGGGAATTGTAATCGGGAACAACACTAAAAACTATTTCGTCAATGCTTCCGGTTTGATGCAAAAAAGAATTTTTGTTCGAAGTTAAAATGATTGACTGATTTTTATTCCATGTTTTTAATTGGTAAGCGCCGTTAGTAATAGGCGCCAACTCTTTTTCTTTTTGAGCAATTTCGTTAAAAGGAATTGCCGAAAATATATGCCCGGGCAATACCGGAATATCAATATCCATTAATGAGGGGTTGGAATCTTCTTTGAAATTGATCGTAAAAGAAAATGGTGTTTCAACAGTAAAAGTTTTTTCTTTATCAATCGTCAAATCATTTTTAAGATAAAAACTTTTAAACATTCCATATAGCCGGCTTTGGACATCGGGATGAGAATAAAGAATAAATGACGCGACCACATCTCCGGCATCAACAATTTCTCCGTCCGACCAGTAAACGTCTCTTCGAAGTTTAATTTTTATTGATGACGAATCATTACTCCATTCATAAGCTTCTGCAAGCATAGGCGAGGTGTCTAATTCGCCATGTTCATAATTCCAATTATGCTGAACTAAACTTAAATATAAAAGTTCTGTCACCGCTCCTTCGAAGTAAGTAAAAGAGTAAAGCGGATTGAGTGATTCTACATCTGACGATATTGCAATAATAAGCCTTTCATTCGAAGGATTCTTTTCTTTATTACACGAAGGGAATAAAACAAAAGAAATTACGACCAGCGCTATTCCGAAATTTTTCATTATAATAATAAGCCCAAATAATGATTAATAAGTTTGGCGATAATTTATTATTTTGTTTAACAAATACAAAAAGAAGATTTAAATATTTGGCGTTAATTGTAGAAAAATTAAAAATTGATTTGAAGCAGCACAATTTTATGCAGCCTCTTATTTTACCGTTAAGCTTCGAATTGAATACGAACAAAGTATATTCAATAGTCGGTAAAAACGGCGGCGGCAAAACTACTTTAATAAAATCATTAACCTGCCTTAATGATGAGGCAGTTTTTGCTGCTGAAGGCGCTGTATGGTTTAATAACATTAATTTGATTAAAGCTGAATCGAAAACGCTTCGTCAAATGCGAAAAGAAAAAATAAAATATGTTTTCCAGGATTCAATTAGCTCATTTGACCCGCTGAGAAAAGTTAAATACTACTTTCAACCATTTATAAAAATGGCGGAGTTTGATGAATTGATGAGATATTTTCTTTTTGAAAATCTAATTGATGTTCTTCAACTTTATCCTTATGAATTAAGCGGCGGAATGGCGCAGCGGCTAAGCTTTATACTTGCGTTTTTATATAATCCGGATATTTTGATTTTAGACGAGCCTACCTCAGCATTAGATTACCGCATAATTAATTTGCTTTTGCATTCAATCAAAGAATTCGCAAAGAAGAAAAACAATGTGGCGCTGATTGTTACGCACGACTTTCATTTTGCCCGCGCTGTAAGCGACATGACTGCTTTGCTGAATGATGGTAGCCTAAGTGAATTTGTGCCGGCAGAGGAGTTTTTCACTAAATTACAAAATCCTTTGCTTCATAATTATAGGAGAATAGCAGAGTGAGTTTAATTTTAGAAATATCAAACCTCAATTATTCTCCGCCGGATTCGGATGTTCGTATACTTGAAGATGTTAATTTAAAAGTGGAACGCGGAGCTATGTATGGCATTGCTGGAGAATCTGGCAGCGGCAAAACAACACTCTTAAAAATAATTGCGGGCATTTTAACTCCTACAGAAGGAAGCGTGAAGATCGGCACGACAAAAATTCAGTTGTTATTTCAGAATAACGAATTTATAATCAACCCTTATAGACGAATAGATAAAATGATTGACGAAGCGGTTATGCTCGATGATAAAAAATCTAACGCTGAGTTAGAGAGAGAAAGGATATTCGACTTAGTTAATTTTCAACGGGCTTTATGGAATAAAAAAGGGATGCAGTTAAGCGGAGGCGAGAGACAAAAAGCTGCGCTTGCGCGTCTGCTCGCCATTAAACCCGAATTACTAATTCTTGATGAACCGTTTTCTGCTCAGGATCTAGACGCGCAGATAGATTTAGTTAAACTTCTTGTAAAATTAAATAAGGAACACGGTTTAACAATATTGTGTGTCGCGCACGATTTAAACGTGTTAAAACAATTCACCGAAAAACTCGTCGTTCTTTACAAAGGAAAAATAGTTGAAGAAGGATTAACCCGTGAAGTTATCGAAAAGCCCGGGCATCCTTATACAAAATTTTTAATTGCCGCCGAAAATCTTAAACTCAAACCCGAAGATTATTTAATGAATAAAAATTGGTCAGCGGCAAATTGAATAAAACTAATGCCATCAGATTACTAGAAGTTAATAATATAAACCACACAGTTAGCGAATATGAGGTTGATGAGAATGATTTGAGCGGGGAAACTGTTGCAAAAAAAATAAGTGCAAGTGAAGATGAAATTTTTAAAACACTTGTTGCAAGAGGTGACAAAACAGGTGTCCTCGTTTTTTGTATTCCGGTAAGCGTGGAGCTAAATTTAAAAAAAGCGGCTTCGACAAGCGGCAATAAAAAAGTTGAAATGATAAAACTTAATGAACTTCTCCCACTTACCGGCTATATTCGAGGCGGTTGTTCACCAATAGGGATGAAGAAAGAGTATCCAACTTTTATTGAAGAAACAGCGCAACTGTTCGAATTTATTTTTGTGTCCGCCGGTGTAAGGGGGATGCAGATAAGATTAGCGCCAACTGATCTTAAAAAAATTTCCGGGGCGCTTTTTGCAGAACTGATTTAAGGGCATCTTACAGATTGCTCCATAAGGCGGACGATTTGCTGAATGAGGAAGCCGACTAGATAGTTGGACTGTTGAAAGGGACCAAACCCGATCTCTACAACCAGTATTTTGCCGCAAGGGTAATTAAAGATCTCGGTGGAAGAAGAGGCAATAGTAGACACGAATTAACACGAAAAATGATTTGGTGAAAATTCCACGCAAAGCGGGGCATGTAGTGTAATTCGTGTCAGAATTAGTGATCAAAACTTGAGTATACCTTTGATAGGAAATTTAGTAATTAATAAATAAATTTAACCATAGAGTTAGAAGCATTGCGTAAAAGTATTTAATCCTAAAATAAAATTTGTTTTACCTTGAACAGCGTTGAAATTAACATATCGAGACTGCAATATCTTATGAAGCTGTTTAGCCTCACGGAGGAAGAACTGCTTTTTCGAATTAGCGATGGGTTGAAAAATAAAATTTTACGGGAGGAGATTTTTACAAAAAAAATAAAATTAAGTCACTTAAAAAAAATTGATAGAATATTTAATAAAGGACTTCATTACTATTTAGATCCACTGGATTCCGTCGAATCTAAAGAAGCAAGTATCTTTTTCAGAAAAAACAATTTCACTACCGATCTAAATTTGGGTGCGCGGAAGATTGTAAATTTTTTTGAAGAAGAAAAAATATCGCTTTCCGCCCTCTCCAAGTTATCAGAACTTAATACGGCAAGAAAATTACCGATCTTTACCATTAAAGATAAACCCGGCGAAGCGGCGGCGTTAGTTAGGGAATACCTTTATCCCGTGTATAACAGCAATATGAAGGAATTCTTAAAAGCGCTGATAAGCAAATTAGCCGAACACAATATTCTTGTTTTTGAATTTGTAGAGAC
>MNYQ01000068.1 GCA_001873185.1 Ignavibacteria bacterium CG2_30_36_16
ATGATAAAATAAAAAACCGTCCCGAATTGAACAGAACGGTTCCTCTTTTATTATTCGAAAATTATTTTACTAAAACCATTTTCTTGACCATCTGGAAATTGTTAGCATCTATTTTATAGAAGTAAATTCCGGATGCATAATTTCCAGCGTTCCATTTGATTTTATAATTGCCGGCTGAATAATAATCGCTTACAATTACAGCAACCTCTTTACCTATCGCATCATAAATAATAAGTTTAACATTCGATGCTTCCGGTAGAGAAAACTTGATTTCCGTAGAAGGATTGAACGGATTTGGATAATTTTGACTCAATCCATATTGAGTCGGAACACCTTCACCGATTTCTACGCCAGTAGGATTGAATCGTGATATAGCGTCACGCAATAATTCTTGAACCAGGCGTGTATTATGAATACCGGTACTTCCTTCAGCCTGAGCAGAAAGTAAATTATATTTTGCACGTTTGAATTCAATAGTTGCAGAGTCAGCCGATGTAGCTTGATTTAGCTTAGCTTGAAGTGTGTTAATTAAACTGTCTGTTTTGGATTGAGTGCCGCGATAATCAAACCTGGTCTCTGCATTTGATGTATCCACAACTGCGTAATAATCTGCGTGGCAGCGAACGCAAGCTTGTACTCTTGGTTCAAAAGTATGACCTGTAAACGCTGTGCCGGTTTGTGCATTAAACGGAGTAGGATGAACATGGCAGTCAATACATCTTTCGAGTGCTGCGTAAGTATGTGCAGAATTCTGATAAGTTTTGCCTTCATATTGATATCCGAAATTCGGTGCGCCGCTTAAGGCTTCGGATGTAGAATGATGAGGAGTATCATCAACATTAACCGAATCTTCCTGAACTGTATGGCACACATCGCAAATGACCTGCTGACCCGATATTGGTGTGCGAAGCTGACCCGGATTATTATTTGCGTGAGGATCATGGCATGTTACGCATGTAAGTACGTCAAGTTCCGCATCATTTTTTGTTGCCTGGAATGTTACGCCATTATAATTTGGATCATCCAAAAAGGCTACAAAATCTTCGGCGAAGTGGCAATAAAAACATTCGCCGTTAGTTGCTCTGTTACGCATGAAAGGAGGCGGACCGCTTGCATGAGCCGACATATTCCATTCTGTATAAAAAGGATGATGCTCGCCGTCGTGGCATGTGCCGCACATTTCTGCAGTAAAATTAGGCAGATTTGTAGTTCCGCTCCAGAAACCCCAGTGCGAGTTGTCTAAAACTCGTTCTGAAGTGCCTAATGGTCCGTGGCAGGCTTCACATTGAACATTTTTTACACGGTTAAAATTAACCGGGTCTGTGATAACATAATTAGGGTTTGCCGAAGTATCTTTCAGAACGTATTCGTCGGCGCCATAATTATTTTGAGCAAAGTCCCAGCCGGTATTATGGCAGCCGAGGCAGTCGTATCCGAAATAGCTGCTTGAAACTGAATCTTGAGCGACGGCATGGCGGGTGTTTTTCCATTCTTCGTAAACCGGCTGCCCGATTCCTCCGCTTGCATGGCAGGAGGCACATGATGATGCTTGAGGGTCGGTAGGTTGACCGACTCCAAGATAATAAGTAGTTTGACTGAAACTTAGAACAGAGGTAAAAACCACAAAAAGAAGACTAAAGTGTATATTTTGTTTCATCGTAATCCTACGACTAATTGTTAATAAATAGCAATTTCCAATTGACAACAATTTACAAGAAAATTTTATACCAAAAAAAACTTCAAATATTTGAACCTATTTAATTATTGTCCTTTTCAACATTGAGAAACAACTATAGTATTTCTCTTTGTAGAGAAGATAAATGGCATTTATCGTCAAATTCTTCAACATTAATTGTTGTATGAGAAATTCTTAACCTTGATTTTTTTTAAGGATATCTCTTATCCGTTAGTTTACGGACAATAACACTATTTTTTTAGTGATGCCTTTAAGAACATTTTAAACTACAAAACAAAATAAGATTTTTTTTAAAAATTACATAGCGCAAAAAAAAGAAAATGAAAATTCTCTGAGAATGGAGTTAAACATCTTAGGATACTCGTCATTCATGTATAAACGATTTTAACTTGCTTTGAAAGTTTAAAATTTTAAAAAGTTTTAACAAACCTTCCCTTTTAAATTGAAATTCATAGCGCCTTTAACTAATTTTGTCAAGCTTAATTAGAAGCCTAATTAAATTTCATAAATAATAAAATAGCAAAAGGAGTCAGTATGGCTATTAAAATAGGTATCAATGGATTTGGAAGGATCGGCAGATTGGTATTTAGAAGAGCGTTAGAACTTGGAGGATATGATTTTGTCGCGATTAATGATTTAACAGATGCAAAAACGCTTGCCCATCTTTTAAAATATGATTCAGTTCATGGAAAATTCAAAGGTGAAGTATCGGTAGAAGGTGATGAGATAATTGTAAACGGAGACAGAATTAAAATTACAGCTGAAAGAGAACCGGCTAATTTAAAGTGGGGCGAACTCGGCACAGATGTGGTAATCGAATCGACAGGTGTTTTCCGCAGCAAAGAACAGTGCCTGAAACATATTGAGGCAGGCGCTAAAAAAGTTATTTTAACCGTACCTCCCAAAGGCGCGGTTGATGCAATGGTCGTCCTCGGTGTTAACGATGAAGTTATTAAAGGCGATGAAAAAGTTTTATCGAATGCTTCCTGTACAACAAACTGCCTCGCTCCTATGGTTAAAGTCCTTAACGATAAATTCGGATTAGTGAAAGGTTTTATGACTACCGTTCACTCATACACCAACGACCAGAATGTGCTCGATCTTCCTCATAAAGATTTGAGAAGAGCGAGAGCCGCAGCCGTTTCTATTATTCCTACTACCACTGGAGCTGCAACCGCAGTTGGTAAAATTATTCCCGAGTTAAAAGGAATGCTTGACGGTTTTTCACTTCGCGTTCCCACACCGGATGGTTCCATTACCGATTTAGTTGCAATATTAAAACGGGATGTAACGAAAGAAGAAATTAACGCAGCCATGAAAGAAGCAGCCGGAGGCGCAATGAAAGGCATTCTCGAATATACCGAAGATCCGATTGTGTCCGCTGATATCATTGGCAATAGTCATTCATGCATATTTGATGCGGATTCCACGATGGCAAACGGCAATATGGTTAAAGTTGTTGGATGGTATGATAACGAATGGGGATACTCATGCCGCGTTGTTGATCTTGTTAATAAAATTGTAAAATAATCATTTAATTAACTCACCTTACGCAGAAGTCTGAAATTGTATTGTAAATCGAAGCGAAGCTTCGATAATCCGTTAGCTAACGGATGTTTTTTACGAAGCTGCCGCTTCGTCCGTTAGCCAACGGACAATTTTTGCGTAAGGGGATTTGCTTCATTATTGTTTCATGTGTTGTTTTGGGAGACGGAATGTTCCGTCTCTTTTTTATAGACAACTCATTAGCATTTTCCCTTAAATGGTTTCTTTCATTACCGGTTTGTCCGGGTTATTAAAAAATGATAGATAGGAATTAAAAATGAGTAAATTATCTATTGATAAATTGGAATTAAAAAATCAGCGTGTGCTTGTCCGTGTTGATTTTAATGTGCCTCTTGATGAAAATCTTCAGATTACCGATGATATAAGAATAACTTCCGCATTGCCGACAATCAAAAAAATTATTAATGATGGAGGCAAAGCAATATTAATGAGTCATCTCGGTCGCCCGAAGGGGGAAGTTAACGCAAAATATTCTCTATTGCCGGCGGCAAAAAGACTTAGTGAATTATTAAAAAAAGAAATTAAACTTGCTCCTGATTGTATCGGTGCAGAAGTTGAATCGCTTGTAAAAGAAATGAATCCCGGAGATGTTATTCTTCTTGAAAATTTAAGATTCCATAAAGAAGAAGAAAAAAACATTCCCGATTTTGCACAACAGTTAGCAAGACTTGGCGATATATATGTTAACGATGCTTTCGGTTCGGCGCATCGTGCACATGCTTCAACAGAAGGCATTACAAAATTTATTAAAGTTTGCGCAGCCGGTTATTTAATGCAGAAGGAATTGGATTATCTTGGAAGCGCAATATCTAATCCAGCAAGACCATATACCGCAATTCTGGGCGGAGCTAAAATTTCCGGGAAAATTGATGTTATCATGAATCTTTTTGACAAGGTCGATACTCTTATTATCGGCGGTGGAATGGCATTCACATTCTTCAAAGCTCAGGGAAAAGAAATTGGAAAATCGCTTCTTGAAGATGAAAAACTTTCACTTGCAAAAGAAGTTCTTCAGAAAGCTGAAAAATCAAAAATTAAATTTTTACTTCCGGTTGATGTAATTGTTGCGGAAGAGTTTAAAAATGATTCCCCCGCATCAGTTGTTGAAGTAGATAATATCCCTTCGGATAAAATGGGATTGGATATAGGACCCGAAACAATTAAATTGTTCTGTGAAGAAATTGCTAAAGCAAAGACAATTGTGTGGAATGGTCCGATGGGTGTTTTTGAAATGGACAATTTTGCGAAGGGCACGTTTGCGGTTGCGGATGCGCTTGCAAAAGCTACGAGCAAAGGCACAGTTACTATTATTGGAGGCGGCGATTCTGCCGCGGCAATTTCAAAAGCTGGTTTGGAAGATAAAGTTTCGCATGTGTCAACAGGCGGCGGTGCATCTCTTGAATTCCTCGAGGGGAAAGTTCTCCCAGGCGTTGCCGCACTAACAGAAGCATAAGTTATATTAACTCGCATACTAGATTAAATATTGAAAAGTAAGAAGTAAGAAGTAAGAAATAAGAAGTAAGAAGTAAGAAGTAAGAAGTAAGAAGTAAGAAATAAGAAGTAAGAAGTAAGAAGTAAGAAGTAAGAAGTAAGAAGTAAGAAGTAAGAAGTAAGAAATAAGAAGTAAGAAGTAAGAAGAAAGAAATAAGAAGTAAAAATATAGGATTTGTTTTTTTAACTTCTGTTGCTTTAGCTAATGATATGGATGATTGTTTGTAGATATTCAATATGACTCAAATTTATCTTTGATATTTGGATGCCTGATATGCCGCACTAAGAATTAGTCAAAGTATTTATATATGAAAATAAAAGGAATTTAATTGAGTAATTATCAAAGACCAGGTTTTGGCGGATTTAGTATGTTTCCGCCAATTATTAAAAATCTATTAATCATAAACGGAGTTGTTTTTCTTCTTCAGTTTTTATTAAACAATATGGTTATAGGCGGGCTGCCGGGATGGTATGTTATTAATAAATGGTTCGCACTAAATCCCCTCAACGGGTATGACGCGGCAGGGCAGCCATACAACTTTCAGGTCTGGCAATTGATTACTTATCAGTTCATGCATGGTAATTTTTCGCATATTCTATTTAATATGTTCGCACTCTGGATGTTCGGAATGGAGATTGAAAATCTTTGGGGTTCGAAAAAGTTTTTGTATTTCTATTTATCTGCCGGCGTTGTTGCCGGACTTCTTCATTTATTCCTATCACCTTTGCTTGGGGGCGGCAGCGCTGTAACAATAGGCGCATCGGGAGCGGTTTACGGAGTGCTTGCAGCATTTGCTTTGTTATTCCCTAATAGGTATATCTTCCTATATTTCTTCATTCCGGTTAAAGCAAAGTATTTAATTGCAGGTATGATACTGTTAGAATTTTTATTGGTAGACAGTGCCGGCAGCGGTGTAGCGCATCTTGCACATCTCGGAGGCGCTTTAATGGGGTTGATCTGGATTCTTGTTGATTCATCTATTGATGCTGATATTAAAAGATTTATTAAACATACTCCTTACAATAAAAGCCGTCCTAATAATCCGTTCAGTTCGATAGCGCAAAAGTTTAAGGGGAAGGATAAACACATTGAAGATGCAACTTTCTACGAAGTTAAAGATCGCAAACAAACAGATGAAATCACTCAGGAAGAAATAGACGCGATTCTTGATAAGATTAGTAAGTCAGGTTACCAAAATTTAACAGAGCGTGAAAAGAAAATTCTTTTTGAAGCAAGCAAGAAGATGAACTAAGTGAAATTTAATTTTCTTAAAATATCGATTGCGGTGTTTCCATTTGTGTTGGCTGCTGTTTTTTTTATCTCCGGCTGTAAAAGTGATAAAATCATTGATGAAGAAAAATTTATTATGTTATATACCGATCTTGTTATTGCGCAGGACACCTCCAATGCCGATTACAACATGATGATTAAAATTCGCTCACAAGTTTTAGACAGATACAAAGTAACTGATGAGCAGTATAAATTTACAATAGACTATTACAATGAAAATCCTGACCGCTGGCAAGTTTTTTTTGAGAAAGTAACTGCGTATGTAGATAATCTTAAACTCGAGGCGGCGAAGAAACCTTAATCTTTGCTACTGCAATTCTGATAAGAGGGAAGGTTACTTCCTTAGGCACTCTTCCTTTCAATTCTTTTAAGTCTTTAAAACCTTTTTTTATTTCATCCAATATTTGTTGATGAGTATTGTTTTCAAAAAGATAAGTTATGTCTGTAGCAGGATAGTATTCGAGAATGGTTTCTATTTGCATTGAAATAACAGCTTCGGTTAAATTTCGAAGTGATGCGATGTCTTTTAATGAGTATTTTTTCTTCAGCAAATCCAATGTTTCGCTTAGGAATGGCGGCAGCGATTTTTCTTCTTCTCTTTTTGTCTCTTCGCCGGAGAATAATTTTTCACCATCTCCAAATTCTTTAATTACTTCTAATATCTCATCGCCTATCTTGTTAAACATTCTGTGGTTGATTCCTTCAATGTTAAACAGCGCTCCTTTTGTCTTAGGTTTTACTTCGGCAATTTTAATTAACGTTGGATTGGGGCAAATTATATCAACCGACTGTCCGAATCTTACAGCTGCCTTTTTCCGCACGTCAGTAAGCAGATTATAAAGCTCAAGATTTTTTTCGTAGTCTATTTCTTCTTTCTTAAATTCTTTTTCCGGCTCGATCATTTTTAAAATCACAAACCCTTTTTCATCTATCATTATAATTTTGCCGCCGGATTTGTCTTTCTTGAGCAGTTTTTCAGAGATCATTTCGGAGAGAATGTGCTTCAGATCGTTAATATCGTAATTAGCGCATCCTCCAAATGTAGGAAGCAAGTTGTATTTCCTAATTTTTGAATGCCCCTTAACGATCATTAAAATAGCATTGTCTGTCAGCATTCCGCCGGTATCGTTTAGAGTTCGCAAAATAATTTCTTTGATGTAATCGGTAGTAGAGTCCGAAAGTTTTTCATCAATTAAACATTTATCGCATCTGCCGCAGCGGTAGTTCTCTGTTTCTTCACCAAAATAATTTAAAATATATTTGAAACGGCATTCGTGTGTATAAACATAGTCTGCCATTTTATCAAGTTTGTTCTGCTGGTTTAAGTAGTTTTCGTTTATCCGTTTGTAATCGAGATTTAATCGGGAGGCATTTACGCGATGCTGCAAAAGTTTTACATTCTCGCCGCCTGATGGTATTTTGAATTCAGCAAGTCCAAGATTATCAATAGTTGTTAAAGCGCTTTGAAGTTCTTCGTTTTCCATTTTCAGCGAGGCGGCGATATGAGCAAGCGAAATATTTACCGGCTGTCTGAAAATTAAACTGCCGTGTTCTCTTATTAAAAAAAGCACAGCTTCGCTAATCGAAATATTATTTGTCTTCTTAATAAAGTTTTTAAGTTTTTCTTTATCGGCGACAAATTGAAGGGAAGTTAGGTTTTCAAACTCAGACACTTCCCGAAGATAACCGCCTCGCTCAAGGGCTTTTAGCGAAGCATGCAGCAGCCCTTTGCTTATCTCCCGCTTTGCATAAGCAGTAAGATATTGTAAATTAACCGGCAGTTCTTTGTTAGGCAGCGTTCCTTCGGCAATGCGGCTGTAATCGCAAATTCCGGCATAAACATTCTGGATCAGTTCTTTATCCGGATGAGAATTTTCGATGAAAAATTTTTGAATATCGATATCAGTTTCATTATACAATAAGTATATGTTAGCTTCTTTTCCATCTCTCCCTGCACGTCCTATTTCCTGATAATAATTTTCAATAGTGCCGGGAATATTATAGTGAATGATTAGCCGGATATCCTTTTTATCTATACCCATACCGAATGCATTCGTAGCGGCAATTATAGATAATTTGTCCTCAAGAAAATCTTCATGAATTTTTTTCCGAATTTCAGCTCGCATTCCGGCATGGTAGCAGCCGCAGTTTATTCTGTTCATCACAAGATGTTCCGTAATTTCTTCAGCGCTTTTTCTTGATGATGTGTAGATGATTGCCGGAGTTTTATACTCCCGTATTAGCTCCATACATTTCTCAATCTTATGCTGGGTAAGCACAACATTCAGATTTAAATTTTCTCTTTCAAAACCGCGCACAAAAATTTTTACATCTTTAAGCTCAAGCTGCTTTATAATATCTTTTTCAACTTCAGGTGTTGCAGTAGCGGTAAAGGCGGATATTTTTTTTATGCCAGTAAACTTTATAAAGTCTTTAATTTTTGCATAACCCGGTCTGAAGTTATGCCCCCATTCACTTATGCAATGTGCTTCATCTATAAATAGAAAAGAGGGTTTTAAATTTTTAATGCGCTCCGCAAACAGCATATTCTCCAACCGTTCGGGCGCAACATATAAAAGTTTGATTGAACCGTAAGCTATTTTTTGAAGAACTATTTCCGCTTCTCTAAAACTCATTGTGCTGTTAATGAACGCGCCAATTTGTTCATTCTTGTTCAAGGCGTCAACCTGGTCTTTCATCAAAGCAATGAGAGGCGATACCACAATTGAAAATCCATCGGAAATTAGAGATGGCAACTGATAACAGATAGATTTACCCGCACCTGTTGGAAGAACCGCTAAAACATTTTCGCCGGATAAAATTGCGAGAATAATTTCCTCCTGAGCGGGACGGAATTCATCAAAATTAAAATATTTCTTTAACGCTTCTAGAGATTTATTCATCTGTGTTTTGGAACCATTGAAATTATTATTGAAGATAATAACTTAAAGATAATAATAATTCCACATCAATTTTTGTATATTTGTCATTGAAAAATGAGAATACCCCGAATGAATGCAATAGAAATAATAGGGTTAACTAAAATTTATTTTTCCTCCGGAGGGAGAAAAAAAGTCGAAGCGCTTAAAGATGTTTCTTTTGAAGTAGCGACCGGCTCTATTTTTGGCTTGCTCGGTCCCAACGGCGCCGGTAAGACAACGCTTATAAAAATTATTTTAGGAATAACTCACCCAACAACCGGAACAGCAATGCTGCTCAACACTTCCATTGATAATTATTTTATAAGAAGAAAGATTGGTTATCTTCCAGAAAATCACAAATATCCCACTTATCTTACCGGCGTTGAAGTGTTAAAATATTTCGGTCAACTCGCCGGCGCAGAACCAACTTCACTAAAGAAAAAAACAGATGAACTTCTCGAACTTGTAAAATTGAGCAATTGGAAAAAAAATAAAATAAAAACTTATTCGAAGGGGATGATGCAAAGGTTAGGGCTTGCCCAGGCGCTTATTAATGACCCCGAAATTATTTTCCTCGATGAGCCGACTGACGGAGTTGACCCGATTGGAAGAAAAGAAATTCGAGATATTCTTGCAGACTTAAAAGCGCAGGGCAAAACAATTTTTCTAAACAGTCATCTTCTTTCGGAAGTAGAACTTGTTACTGACAGAATAGCAATACTAAATAAAGGGGTGCTTCTTAAAATAGGCAGCGTTACTGAATTGACTGAAAAGAAAGAAGAATATAAAATTTCGGTTGATGCGGAAAATTTAATTGAAGAAATTGCTTCATCCGGCAGGTCATTCCATTTGAAGCCGCAAAAAATAAATGGCGGTTATTCTATAAACGTATCCGGTGATGAAGAATTAAATTTATTCATAGATTTTTTAAGGAGCAAAAACTATTTAATTAAAGAGATCGTTCCATTAAAAAGTTCGCTAGAAGATTTGTTTATTAATATTGTTAATGAATCGGAAAAGGGGATGAAGTGAGAAACATCTGGATATTAATGCTTTATACTTTGCGCGAGGCTTTTGCCCGAAAAGTATTTTTGTTTTTTATGATTATTTCAGGATTAATACTTCTGACTGAAATAGTAATTTTCAGCATGGTGGATACTGAAAAAATTATTGCCTCATTAAACTCAACCGGCGATCCATTGATGCGTGGGCAAATTATAGAAAAAATTGAGCTTGCAGTTTATTCTTTTATTACGTCTCTGCTTTTACTTCTTGCAATTTTTGCCAGTGCAAGTTTTGTCCCGAACATGCTTGAAAAAGGAACTGTGGATTTGTTTTTATCCAAACCAATTTCACGTTCGCAGCTTTTATTAGGAAAATATTTCGGCGGACTCTTAGTCGTTTTTATCAACATAAGTTTTCTGATTCTGGGAATGTGGCTGTTAGTTTCCTTTAAATTTTCCTACTGGGATTTTTCATTCCTCTCCACGATACTGTTCATTGTTTTCACATTTGCTGTCCTTTATTCGCTCCTCGTCTTTTTCGGGGTGCTGACGCAAGGCTCAACAGCGGGGATGATGATTGCTTATTTTATTTATATAATTTTAAGTCCGCTGCTTGCGCAAGCCTATATCCAAATTGATGTTTGGACTGAAAATAAAATTTATATTTACTTAGTAAAAGGTCTCTACTATATCGTTCCCAAAACCGCCGAGCTTCTTGGCACAGATGCAATAAATGTTGTAACGGGCGCAGGAATTGATGATTATCAGCCTATTATCACATCATTTTTATTTCTAATTTTAATGCTCGGATTTAGTATAGTTTTGTTCAGAAAAAAAGATTTTTGAAATTTATGACAAGGTTTGGAATTTTATCTGTTGCAGTTATAATGTTATTTACCGGCTGCGGCAACGAAAAAGAAAAGAGAATAAACGGATTAACTTCTCATCAAAAAAAAGTGTTATCCTATCTTCCTGCTGAAACTCAATTTATTATGTATATGAATTTAAATGAGTTGAGGAAGACGCCTTTCTGGCAGGATTATTTTACTTCGGTACTTCAAAAAAGCAACGGCAGCAGCTGGCTTGATGAGTTTGAAAAAGAAACCGGTTCGGGAATTAAGAGTGGAGTTGTGGAGTTCATAACCACCGGTTCATGGAGTGGCAACGATGCTTCCATTTTGACCTTCGATAAAAATTTAAGCGCTGTCAAAAATTATTTTGTGAATAATTCTAAATTCAAACAGTCCGAATTATTGGGGAAAAAATTTTTTCAATCCAAAGAAGGCGGCAGTGTAAAATTTTACTTTGCTAATGACTCTACATTAATAATGATTAATAGCGAAGCGTATTTAAATGATCTAATTGCTTCGGAGCATAAATCGCTTCTTGATAATAAATCTTTATTCCCGATCATACAGTCAATCCAGCGTGGAAGTCAATACTGGGTTGCTACAGATGAAGGCGGATATGCTTCCGGATTATTGCAGCAGCTTGTTTCTTCATATAAAAAACTTCCTGTAAAAAATCTAATTTCATCAGTAAAAAACATTACTCTTGCTGCCAATTTTGATGAAGGAGTTAAAATTGAATCCGAGTGGGGTTGTGAGGATACTAAAAGCGCATACCTTCTTTCAGCAGCAATTAAGGGAGCGTTAGCAATGGATCTGCTTGCGGGGAGAGACAGTGCATTAAATGAACTGCTTCAGAAAATGGAAGTAAACCACGATAAGCAGAATATAAATTTTGAAATTAATCTTAATAAAAACGACCTAAGCGAGCTTAAAAGTTTCGCAAAGAAAAACCAACTAGATAAAAAACTATAGAGTAAAAAATGTCAGAAAACTTAAAACTTGAAGACTTACTCGGCAGGACGAAGACGACCGATGCCGAGTATATTAACAGCGTAGCCATTATAGGCGCTGGTGTAATGGGGCAGGGAATTGCGCAAACAATTTCTGCAGCAGGCATTGAAGTAATGCTTGTAGAGAAAAGTATAGAACAGCTAGAAAAAGCCGAGCAAGAATTATCCGATTCAATTGATAGAGAAATAAAAAGATGGGCGATGACCTCTTCGGAAAAGAAGGCGATCTTAAGCCGAATAAAGTGGGAAGTATCATTAGACACCATCCAGGATTATGATATAATTATTGAAGCGGTAGATGAAATTTTTGAACTTAAAGCAGAAATATTTTCAAAGCTTGATGAGCTTGCAAACACCGAAGCAATTTTTGTTTCAAACACTTCCACGCTCAGCTTAACGAAAATTGCTGAGACAACAAAGCGTCAAGACAAAATTATTGGTATGCACTTCTTAAATCCTGTTCCAAAAGTTTCACTCGTCGAACTTGTAAAGTGCCTTCATACTTCTAATGAGACGGTAGAACGTGTAAAAGCATTTGCCGCCCGTATAGGCAAAGTGCCAGTTGAAGTTTATGAATATCCAGGATTTGTAACCACACGAGCAATAGTTCCGCTTCTTAATGAGGCTATGTATATTCTACTCGAAGGAGTGGCAACAGCAAAAGATATTGACATCGCCATGAAACTCGGGTACAATTTCCAGCAGGGTCCGCTTGAAATGGCGGATTCTATGGGGCTTGATGAAGTGCTTGCCTGGATGGAAACATTATGGAAAACCCTTGGCGAACCACGCTATAGAGCCTGCCCGATTTTAAGAAAACTTGTTCGTGAAAGAAAACTCGGACGAAAAACCGGCGAAGGTTTTTATAAGTACGACCTCAACGGTAAAATAATCGAAATTTAATTTTTAATAAGAAAACAGAAAAAAATAATGAAAGTATTAGTATTAAACTGTGGAAGTTCTTCTATTAAATATCAATTTTTTGATACGGAAGAACAAGTAGCGCTTGCTAAGGGTGTGGTTGAACGCATCGGAATGAGCAGCGCTATATTATCTCATTCACGCCACGACGGCGACAACATAAAAATAGTCGGCGAAATTTTAGATCATGCAATAGCCATTGAATATGTGCTTGGCGTTATGCTTAGTAAAAACCATGGTGTCATTGATGATAAAGATGAGATTGATGCTATAGGGCACCGTGTTGTGCACGGCGGAGAAACATTCTCCGGTTCGGTATTATTAACTCCTGAAGTGATGAATGTTCTTCAGGAAAATATTGAACTTGCTCCTCTTCACAATCCGCCAAACATAAAAGGAATTCAAGCTGTCAGCCGCATACTCCCCGGAAAACCGCAATGCGGAGTTTTTGACACTTCATTCCACGTAAAGATGCCGCCGAAAGCATATTTATATGGCATCCCATTTGAACTTTATAAAAAATATAAAATAAGAAGATACGGTTTTCATGGCACCTCGCATCGCTTTGTTTCCAAAGTGGCTGCCGAAAAACTCGGTAAAAAGTATGAGGATTTGAAAATTATAACCGCTCATCTCGGTAACGGCTGCTCAATGGCGGCGATCAAAAACGGATTGTCAATTGATACTACGATGGGTTTTACTCCGCTTGAAGGTTTATTGATGGGCACCAGAAGCGGTGATTTAGATCCCATGCTTATACTTTATATTATGGGTAAAGAAGGTCTATCGCTCAGCGAAGCTCAAACTCTTCTTAACAAACACAGCGGACTAATTGGTATCAGCGGCGAATCGAGTGATATGCGCGAAATCCAAATTGCAGTTAGAGAAGGACATAAACGTGCAACCTATGCATTTGATATTTTTAATTATAAAATTAAAAAATATGTTGGCGCTTATGCCGCTGCAATGGGCGGTTTAGATGCACTTGTCTTCACAGGCGGAATAGGAGAAAATTCTTTTGAAGTAAGAGAAGAAGTTTGTAAAGATATGGGCTTCCTCGGCATTGAATTAGATGACAAAAGAAATATAAACAAAGAAGAAATTATTTCAACCGATTCTTCGAAAGTTTCTGTCTTGCGTATCCCGACAAATGAAGAATTAGTTATCGCTCTTGATACTGCAGATATTGTTAAAAGTTTGCAGGAAGAGCAAGCAGCTATAAAATAAATGTTAAAAACTTTTTTCATAAACCTTCAGGCGCTTTACGCCCTGAAGGTTTTGATCTTTAAATATTGAGTTCACTTTAAAAAGGATATTTTATTATACTCCTTTAGTTGAAGGATTGCAGGTTTGCATGGTTTCAATTGTAATTCGATGCATTCATCCATTTATCGTCCAATCATACAACGATTAAGTATAACTCAATTTCGTTGGTTTTAATTTCTCGGTTTCGGCATCTCTATCATTGGATTATATCAGAATTTGCCGAATGATCGTTTTTTAATTCTAACACTCTTTTTTAAATTTACAATCGAGTTTATTAATTTTAAGAGGCAACCATGGATCTTGGATTAAAAGGAAAAACAGCTCTTATAACCGCTGCAAGTAAAGGTATAGGAAAAGCTGTTGCCGAATCTTTAGCTGCCGAAGGCTGCGAAATAGCAATTTGTTCGCGCACTAAAGATGACCTTATTTCCGCTGCAAATGAAATAAAAGAAAAATATAAAACCGAACCTTTCTGGTGCGTCTGCGATCTTAATAAGGAAAAAGATATTGAACTTGCTGTTGAAGTAGTTAATAAGCAGTTCGGTAAGATTGATATACTTGTTAATAATTGTGGAGGACCTATTCCCGGATACCTCCGCGATCTCAATTTTAAAGATTGGACATCGGCGTTTGAACAAGTGCTGATGAGTGTTGTTAAGTTTTCAAGTTTAATTGTTCCAGAAATGATTTTGCGGGAATGGGGAAGAATAATAAACATCACTTCGGTTTCGGTTAAGCAGCCGATCGACAATCTAATGCTCTCTAATTCCCTTCGTAGCGGAGTAATCGGATTTGCAAAAACACTAAGCAATGAAGTCGCAAAATTTAATATCACAGTTAATAATATTGCACCGGGTTATACTTTAACAAACCGGCTTTATGATCTTGCAGTTCATCGCGCTAAAGTTAGCGGAATTTCACACGAGGAAATCTTAAGCGATATGTCTAAAGCCATACCAATGAATCGTCTCGGCAGACCGGAAGAAATTGCTTCGGCTGTTTCTTTCCTGGCATCGCAGCAAGCAAGTTACATAACCGGCAACACTTTAGTTATTGACGGCGGGTTTGTGAAAGGGTTATAGCAAAAATATTGAACTTTCCTTTTCGAGCTATTGCGTATTGTTAAATTGTATAATGAAATCGCAAGGTTGAATGGCTGAATGATTGCATGTTAAAAACACAATTCAAACTAAGCTCTAAGATTTTGTTAAATGCTTTTGAGATGAAAATGTGCAATCTTATAATCTTGCAATCAATAAATCTTGCAATTATAAAATATTACACAAATGATTTTTTATTACCTCTTTAGTGGAGTAAATTCATGCGCAAAGAAATTGAAATATCGCTTCTTCCTTCGAATGCTTTTAGCTACGATGCGCAGCTTGTTGCATCTGCTGATAAATTAAAAATCCATCCCGAGGAAATCTCGGCGGTTGTTATCAAACGAAGGTCTGTTGATGCTCGCAGTAAAAATCCCACATTTATTTTGCTTGTCGATGTTTACGTAAACGAAACACCGCACGCCGAATCGAAAGAAATAATTTATAAACTTGTAACAGGAAATAAAAAAGTAATTGTAATAGGGTTTGGTCCGGCAGGAATGTATGCAGCTCTTCGTTTAATAGAGTTAAACATTAAACCGATCGTGATTGAACGGGGGAAAGACGTTCAAGAAAGAAGAAGAGATTTAAAAGCAATTCAACAAGATGGTATTGTTAATCCCGATTCTAATTACTGCTTCGGTGAAGGAGGCGCAGGCGCATACAGCGACGGCAAACTTTACACACGTTCTACTAAACGGGGAGATATAAAAAAGACTTTGAACATTCTTGTGCAGCATGGCGCCGAGGATGATATATTAATTGATTCACACCCGCACATCGGCTCAAATAATCTTCCTAAGGTAGTTAAAGCAATCCGTGAGACAATTTTGCGCTGCGGTGGTGAGATTAATCTTAATAGCCGCGTGACCGGCATAATGATCGACAACCAAACCATCAAAGGTGTACGCGTAAATGACAAAGATGAATTTCTTGCTGATGCTGTAATCCTTGCAGCCGGGCATTCAGCTAGGGATATTTATTATCTTCTTCACCAAAATGGCGTACTAATTGAACCCAAACCTTTTGCGATGGGTGTGCGCATTGAGCATCCACAGCAACTGATTAACGAAATGCAATATCACTCAAATAATTATGATAAAAATCTTCCTACTGCAAGTTATTCACTTGCATGTAACGTTGATGGCAGGGGAGTCTATTCGTTTTGTATGTGCCCCGGAGGAATAATGGTTCCTGCGGCTACTGCGCCGGGTGAAATTGTTCTTAACGGTATGTCGTTAAGCCGACGCGATTCTTTGTTTGCTAACAGTGGTTTGGTTGTTTCGGTTGATGAAAACGACTGGCAGAAATATTCTTCAGCTTATCCTTTCTCCGGTTTGCTTCTTCAGCAGGAAGTTGAACAACTTGCATTTAATCTTGCTAATCAAACACAAAAAGCGCCGGCGCAGCGTATTACTGATTTTGTTCACGATATAGTAAGCGATACGCTTCCTTCAACATCATATATCCCCGGATTAACTTCCTCAGCTTTGCATGAAAAACTTCCGGAGTTTATGACAAAAAATTTAAAATTAGCAATATTAGAATCCACAAAAAAGAAGCCGGGATATTATACTGAAGAAGCATTAATAGCTGCAGTAGAAAGCAGGACGAGTTCACCCATCAGAATCCCGCGCGGCAAAGAATCGTTTATGCACACTCAAATAAAAGGGCTATTCCCGGCAGGAGAAGGCGCCGGTTATTCTGGCGGAATTGTTTCCTCAGCAATTGATGGTGAAAACTGTGCTGATGGGGTAAATATTTTTCTTGACATGGGAAGCAAATAGATTCAGTGAGGGTGAAAGCAAAGTGAGTGAAGCTCGAAGGCATCAATTTTATTTTAGAGAATAAAAGCAAAATGTAAGTTTAGAACATTAGAATTGATTATTGTCTTTTCGGTTATTTTTTGTCGGGATATTTTAATTTATACCAGGTTAATTATTCCAGAATAATAGCAGTCCATTCGCTGACGAATATGATTTAAGAGATCCTCTAAAAATCCGTTATCCATTAGCTAACGGATTAAGTGTAGCGGGTTTAATATGATAACCTTAGAAAATAGTCCTTTACAAAATAGTTTTTATAAAAGCAGCTATTCACTTGAACCATTACACAACAATTCCTTTAGCTTTTCAGCGTTTTCTTTAACAATTTGAAAAGCCTCCCAAAAATAGATTACTTCCTTTCCTTTATCACTTTCTTTTTTCATTTCTCTATACCATAAATCTAGAATTGTTATTTGTGCAGCCAATATTAAGTCTAATTTTTCTGTGATTTCTTTATTATCCATTTTATTTCCTTATTATTCATCTTTCACCGGAATACCATAATAGCTGGTTGTTCCAATTGCTTTTGCCCTGATGGAAGTGGTTCGAACCTCCACTGTTTTAGAGCATTAATCGCAGTATTCTCTAATCGGGTGTCTGCTGTTGTTAAAATCATTACTGTGCCGACAGTTCCATCCGGCAGTATTGTAAACCTTAAACGAATATCTGCTTCCTTCGAAATTTCCTCAGGGAAAGTTGGAACATGAAAGTTATAAATTTTCCTAGTACCTTTCCCACCCCAATCGATTTCATAACCCCCACCGCTTTTATATTTTATTATTTTTTCTTCTGGAATAATTTTATTCTCTTTACTCGATGAATTATCTAGTTCAGGTGACGTTTGATTTGAAGGCGGTATTGCTAGCTGCATCTTGTCTTTTTCCACAATTCTCTTAATTTTCTTATTCAGTAAATCCACCTTATATTTAAACTCAGAGGTTAATTCCATTATTAATATATGTTCATCGTCTAATTCTAAATTTTCAATCCAATTGTAAATTAAATCTGGGATCCAAAGCGCAAAATATTTTTTTTTAATCTTATCATATCCGATTACATTATCTTTAAAATACGATATAATGATATATTTATTATTTTCTACTTTTTTTATTTTACTTCCATGTCCAAGACTATCAAATAAATTTTCATAGTAATATGGAAACTGGATATCATAAGTGGCATTGCTATTATTTAATAAATTTTCACGTAACCCAGCATTTAAAATATTCCATTTTTTATCGTAGTTCGTGTATAAGTTAACATTATAATCCGATGGACTAGGATTGTAAACATAGGGTGATTCTTTTGCACGTTCCTCCAAATATTTTAGAATATTTTTTTTTGCTTTTAGGCGTTTAGAAACCGGGCCCAATCTATCATATTGATATGCATAACCATCAAAAGAAATAAAATATTCTTCTTTTGTCTCAATTTTTCTTAGTACAAATGTTATTAATCCCATCGTATTTCCGGAACTCTCATCAGCATAAAAAACATAGTCAATTGAATCGATTGAGGTTAGTCTTAAATCAACAACATTGAATAATCCATTAATTATTTCCACTTCCTGCCATGTATCTGCAAAATTTGAGAGTATATAAATTTTTCTATTAAACTCTTCTTTTTTCACAAAAGATAGGTATTTAGTCCCATTTAATTCAGCAAAAACAACAGTATCCGGTGTTATTAAATATTTATTCTGGACGATATTAAAAGCGGTTTCATAATTTAAATTTGCTTTTAAACTATCTGTTTTTTGCTCAATTTGCTCATTATTGCAAGAA
>MNYQ01000016.1 GCA_001873185.1 Ignavibacteria bacterium CG2_30_36_16
ATGTTGCCGAAGCTCTGGACTTTAGCGGGTATGATTATGAAAATAAGTTAAAAAATCTTTTAAACGCACTAATCAAATAAAAATAATAGCATCCTACGGCTATTTTTAATTGATAAATTTATCGTTATTAACTAATTTCACAACCTAATAATCTGTTGCATATTTTGAATTTAGCAGTATTCGTCTCCGGAAGAGGTTCAAATCTAAAAGCTATTTTAGAAAATGAAGATCTTAAAAATATTATCACCATTGTTGCAGTGATTAGTGATAAACAAAATTGTGCTGCATTCGACATAGCAAAGGAAAATAATATTACTACTTTTTACATCGGCAATAAAGAAGGTAATATTTCATTTGAAAAGTTAGTGTCCTGGATGAAGATCAACAGCGTTGAGCTTATTGTCTTAGCTGGATTTCTGAAATTAATTCCATCCTACTTTGTTGGTGAGTTTCGAAATAAAATAATTAATATACATCCTGCCCTATTGCCCTCATTTGGCGGGAAAGGGATGTATGGAATGAATGTACATAAAGCCGTATTTCAATCGTCGTCTAAGGTGTCAGGTCCAACAGTTCATTTCGTTGATGAGTATTATGATACAGGCGGTATTATAGCGCAGCAATGTGTTGATATATCAAGTGTTAATTCGCCCGAAGAAATTGCCGAAAAAGTGTTGAAAGAAGAGCATAAAATTCTTCCCTATGTAATAAAAAAAATTATTGAGGGAAAAGTTATCAGAACAGATAATAGAGTAGTTGTGCTCGAATAAAAAGTGCCGTTATAAAAATTGGATATGAAATTGAAGAAATTTGCTTTATTAAGCGTCTCCGACAAAACAAATATAATCGAATTTGCAAAAGATTTATCACTGTTAAATTATGGAATAATTGCAACGGGGAAAACTGCTAAAATAATTTCAGGCGCGGGAATTGATGTAGCGGAAATCAGCAGCATAACGGGATTCCCCGAAATATTCGATGGCAGAGTTAAAACTCTTCATCCAAAAATTTTTGGCGGGATTTTGTTTCGCCGCGATAACATTGAAGATGTAAAACAAGCGGAAGAGTCAGGGATATTTCCGATTGATATCGTGTGCGTTAATCTTTATCCATTCGTAAAAACAGCCGAAAATCCGAATTCAACATTTGAAGAGATAATAGAAAACATTGATATCGGCGGACCTTCTTTGATAAGAGCATCGGCTAAAAATTATGCTTATGTATCTATCTTAACAAATCCAGATCAATACGATTCTTTTCTTTCAGAATTAAAGAATGGCGCTGTGTCGGAAGAAACAAGAAAACAACTTGCGGCTGCTGCTTTTTCTCATACGGCAAATTATGATACGTACATTGCAAATTATATTGAGAAAAATTTTGGATACGAAAGATCCCATATTCGCATAAATTATCCCCTTGAATCAAAGCTTCGTTATGGCGAAAATCCGCATCAAAAGGCTGCTTTATATGGCAGCTTCAGAACCTACTTTGAAGTATTCCATGGCAAAGCTTTATCATATAACAATATTCTTGATTTAGTTTCCGCAGTAGAATTGGTTGAAGAACTCGGCGATAATTCTTGTGCAATTATCAAGCATAATAATCCTGCCGGCGCGGCTATCGGTGTTGACTCATATGATGCTTATATAAGAGCATTGAAATGCGATCCCGTATCTGCGTTTGGCGGCATTGTAGCATTAACTTGCGAGGTTGATGAAAAATTAGCGGAAAAGTTAAACGAAATATTTTTAGAAATAGTGTGCGCACCATCTTATACAGAAGATGCAATTAAGATCCTTCGAAAAAAACGTGATAGAAGATTACTAAAGCAACTTAAATCTGTTTGTACGAAAGATATTTTATTCCGCAATATTCCAGGCGGAGTAATTTCACAAGATGCGGATAGAATTTCATTAAACGAAGATGAAATAAAAATAGTAACTAAAAGGAAGCCTACAGCATATCAATTAGAAGATTTGTTTTTTGCATGGAAGATTTCTAAACATACTAAGTCAAATGCAATTGTATTTGTAAAAGATAAAACAACTCTCGGTGTTGGCGCCGGTCAAATGTCGAGAATCGATTCTGCAAAAATCGCGTCTATGAAAGCAAAGGAACACGGACTCGACCTAACTGATTCTGTAGCGGCTTCCGATGCATTTTTTCCATTTGCCGATGGTCTGTTGAAGATTATCGAATTTGGCGCAGTTGCAGTAATTCAACCGGGTGGTTCGGTAAGGGATCAGGAAGTAATAGATGCAGCTAATCAAAATAATGTTGCAATGGTTTTTACCGGAATTAGACATTTTAAACATTGAGGACTTATGGGAATTTTTGATTTTTTATCGGCTGATATAGCCATGGATTTAGGAACAGCTAACACGCTGATATATGTTAAAGGAAAAGGTATAGTTTTAAACGAGCCTTCAATAGTCGCTTTCGATAAGAATACCAAAAAGATCATTGCGCTCGGTAATAAAGCTAAAGAAATGCAGGGAAGAGAACACAAAGAAATAAAAGTTACACGCCCAATGCGCGACGGAGTGATTGCGGATTTTGAAATAGCAGAAGGGATGATTCGTGCATTTATAAAACGCGTTCGTGCAGGCGCAGTTCAAAGCAGAAGAATTGTAGTTGCAGTGCCGAGCGGTGTTACAGAAGTTGAAAAGCGTGCTGTGCGCGATAGCGCCGAACATGCTGGCGCAAAAGAAGTTCACCTTATTGCAGAACCAATGGCTGCTGCCATAGGAATAGGACTTGATGTTGATGCAGCGGTTGGAAATATGATTATTGATATTGGCGGCGGCACAACTGAAATTGCTGTTATCGCCTTGTCCGGAATAGTTAACGAAGAATCAATTCGTATTGCCGGTGATGAAATGAACTATGCTATAATGCAGTACTTCAAAAAAAATCATAATATTTTAATTGGAGAACGAACTGCTGAAGCAATTAAATGTGAAGTTGGATCTGCTGTGCCGCTTAAAGAAGAAATAACAATTCAAGTGAAGGGGAGAGATCTTGTTGGCGGCGTACCGAAAACAACCGAGGTAAGCTCGGTTGAAATAAGAGAAGCTCTTAACGAATCAGTCGTTCAGATAGTTGAAGCTGTAAAACAATCACTTGAGCGCACTCCGCCGGAATTGTCTGCAGATATTCTCGATCGCGGCGTTATGCTAACCGGAGGCGGCGCTTTATTAAAAGGGCTTGACGAACGAATCAGAATGGAAACAAATCTTCCTGTGCACGTTGCCGATGATCCATTGACCGCTGTAGTACGCGGGGCTGGTAAGGTAATAGAAAATTTAAATCAATACTCTAAGGTTTTAATCCGTAATAGAAGATATTAATGAAACGTCTATTTTTAGAGCTTTGGGAAAATTTTAAGGAATATATTGTTTTAGTTGTTCTTATCGTTGCAAGTCTTTTGGCATTAACTTTTAATGAAAACATTGCAGTGCAAAAAGTTAGGGCAGCGGCATTCGGTTCATTTGCCGGCGTCACTTCTGTGGTCTCGGATTTAATTAGCATCGCAAAAATAAAAAGTGAAAACACCCGCCTGTCAGAAGTTAATGCCGAATTGATGCTTCAAGTAAATATGTTAAGACAATACGGAATTGAAAATAGAGCCTTAAAAGAGTTATTAAATTTTAAAGATTCCTCAGACTATCCATTAATACCCGCAATAATAGTTGCAAAATCATTAACAAGAGCTCAAAATACATTTACCCTAAATGTCGGGAGCAAAAATAATGTGAGTCGCGGAATGCCTGTAATTAATGATGAAGGATTGGTAGGAATTATTCATTCTGTTTCGGAGGATTTTTCGATAGTCAGGACACTTAAAAATCAAGAGTTAAAGCTTACAGTAAAAGATGAACGCAGCCGTATAGACGCAGTGATGAAATGGAATGGCGAAAATCTGGTTATGATAAATGTTCCGAAAACTCATGATGTTGAACCGGGCGACCGCATTATCACTTCAGAACTAAGTTCGATTGTGCCGGTTCCTATTCCGGTTGGTGTTGTGCTTAAACTAACTGATGTTGAGCGGGGAATTTTTAACGAAGTTAAAGTGAAACCTTTTGTCGACTTCATGCGAATTCAGCACGTATTTGTTCTCGGAATTGTTGAAAGCAGGCAAAAGAATAATCTCGAATTGAATTTCTATAATCGTGATTAGTATGCGTACCGATTACATTTATTCTATCATTTTATTTTTTCCCCTGTTAATAATTCAAACGACAATAGTTCCCCTAGTAGCCATTGACGGCGCTGTGCCTGATTTAATTTTGATTATGCTCGTTTTTTATACAATCCGTAATGGACAGGTTTATGGTACAGTCTTGGGCTTCATTTATGGATTTATATTTGATTTAATTACCGGTAGTTTTCTCGGTAGTACGATGCTTTCTAAAACACTTGCAGGATTTTTGGCGGGTTATTTTTACAATGAAAACAGATTAGAGTCCAATTTTAAATCGTTAGTGTTTTCACTGATTGTTCTTTTATGCGCTTCGGTTGATTCAGTCATATACACATTTATAACACAGATTGATTCCAGTTCGAGTTTGTTTTCGCTTTTAATTGAGCAAGGGATGATTCCCGGCATTTATACTGCTCTGTTAAGTTTTGTTGTAGTTATTTTTTATCCGCAAAGGAGTATTAATTGAGAACGAAGTTTTTTGCTTCTCCAACAAGGCGTTCAATTATTTTTATTTTGATTGCTTCTGTGTTTAGCTTATTTGCATTTAGATTATTTCAAATGCAGGTTGTGCAGCATAAGGCATATGATGAAAAATCTGCAGGCAACAGCATAAAAGCAATGGAGCAAACACCCTTGCGGGGAGTCTTTCTTGACAGGAACGGGAAAGTTCTAGTTGATAATATTCCGGCATATACTCTCCGCGTTACTCCCGTAGATTACGACACCTCATTAAACAAAATTTTAGAGACTATTCTTGATGCAGAACCGGGATACATTTCTAGAATATTATTGAACAATAGAATATATTCGAAATATGTACCGATAAGGATTAAGAGGGGAATTAGTTTCGAAGTTGTTTCCTGGCTCGAAGAAAACGAACAGCATCTTGCCGGGGTTGATTATATTGTTGAAATGCAGCGCGGTTATCCTGGCGGAATCATGGGTTCACATATGTTCGGTTATACAAAAGAAATTTCACCGCAGCAGCTCGAAAAAGAAAATGGATATTATAATCCGGGGGATTACGTTGGTCACAATGGAATTGAAAAAACCTATGAGCATGTTTTAAGAGGAGAGAAGGGTTATAACTACGTTCTGGTAGACTCCAAAAGAAAAGAAATAGGGCGTTATAAAGAAGGTGTAAGGGATGAGACTTCCGTAAAAGGACACGATCTAATGCTCTCTATTGATGCAGATGCTCAATTAGTTGCAGAGCATGAATTTATCGGTAAAAGAGGTGCGCTCGTTGCTATAGAACCGGCTACCGGTGAAATAATTGCTCTAGTAAGCGCGCCCGATTATGATTTAAATGAATTTTCTTACGTTACTTCGCGGGAATTTTTAAGTAAGCTATATAACGATCCGGATAAGCCATCATTTAACCGTGCTACAATGTCGGTAAAGCCTCCCGGTTCAACATATAAAATTCTTTCTGCAGTTGCCGCTTTAGATATGGGAGTAATAACACCGCAAACTACATTTTTTTGTGGCGGTTCATTTACTTTCGGAAGATCATTTAAATGTCACGGCGCTCATGGCAGCGTAAATGTAATACAGGCTATTGAAAAATCGTGCAATGTATTTTTTTACAATCTAATATATAAAATAGGATTAGACAAATTTGAAGAATATAGCCGACGTTTCGGGTTTAGCGGTAAAACAGGAATTGATATCGGTGAAGAAGCCCCGGGATTTATTCCGAAGACAGATTATTTTGTAAAAAGGTATGGCGAAAAATGGCCAAGAAGCATAATGGCAAGTCTTGCTATCGGTCAGGGTGAAGTTTCTGTTACACCTCTTCAGTTAGCGCAATATACTGCGCTCATTGCAAACAACGGAAAAAGTTTCACTCCCCATATAGCAAAAGGTTATGCCGATGATAATACTAAAAAGCTGATCCCATTTAACTTTAATAAGCTCAATGTAAATATTAGGCAGGAAGTTTTTGATATCGTAAAACAAGGGATGTACCTGGTGGTAAACGGCGCAGGAACCGCAACACACATTCGAATGACGGAATTAAACATTTCTGGAAAAACCGGTACGGCACAAAATCCACACGGTAAAGACCATGCTTTGTTTATCTGTTTCGCCCCGTCTGAAAATCCCAAAATTGCCGTTGCAGTGGTTGTTGAAAATGTAGGATTCGGCGCAACTCATGCTGCACCAATTGCTAAAAAAGTAATTGAAGCTTATCTCCTAAAAGATAAATTAAAACAGAAAGATGAAATGCTACTTCCGAAAATTGATGATAAAATAGCGGGAGCATCTTTTGCAGATTGATTATAAACTGAAGGATAAATTTGAACTGGGAATTTTTTTTCCGGCACTTTTTTTAATCATAATTGGGCTATTAGCTGTTTTTAGCGCCACGTCAAATAATCCAGCAGCAGAGGGTAATTTTCAGAAACAATTGTTTTGGGCTGTGCTTTCGATTGTTATTTTTTTTATAGTTTATTTCCTTCCGACGAATACATTTCGAATGATTTCAATTCCGGCTTATCTTTTTTCGCTTCTACTTTTGGTTATAGTGCTTGTTGCCGGAAAAAAGGTTTCTGGCGCACGCAGCTGGCTCGATCTTGGTTTATTAGGTTTTCAACCTGCAGAATTTGCGAAGATCGGAACCATACTTGCATTGTCTGCTTTCTTAAGTAGAAGAAACACAGATATAGAATCCTTTAGTGATATTATTAAAGCCTTGTCAATCGGGTTCATTCCGGTTGCTTTGATACTTCTCGAACCGGACATGGGAACTTCATTTGTATTTGTGGGGCTAATTCTAACATTAATATTTTGGAAGGGGATAAGTTTATTTGGATTATTTTTAGTCTTATCACCTGCGATGGTAGCAGTTGCTTCCCTCTTTGGCACCATTTATTTTATATCAGCGGTTGTAATAGTTTTAGCAGCGTTATTATTTTTTAAGAAAAATATTTTTTTTAGCGGTTCAATAATCGCATTTAACATTGGCGCCGGTTTTTTTACAGATTACGTTTATAACGCATTAAGCCCGCATCAGCAGAAACGTATTCAATCATTTATTGATCCGATGGCTGATCCGCTTGGAGCCGGATATAATGCAATTCAAGCTAAAGTTGCTATAGGGTCGGGCGGATTTTTCGGCAAAGGTTTTTTAAACGGGAACCAAACACAGCTCCAATATATTCCTGAACAGTGGACGGATTTTATCTACTGTGTTATCGGCGAAGAATTTGGTTTTATCGGTTCCATAGTAACGCTTGGTTTATTCCTCTTTTTGTTCATTAGAATATTAAGAACAGCATCTGCAGCGAAGGATGAATTTTTGAGTTTATTGATTATTGGCATACTTTCAGTATATTTTATTCATCTATTGATAAATATAGGCATGGTCCTTGGAATAATGCCGGTGATTGGTATTCCGCTTCCTTTCGTAAGTTACGGCGGAAGTTCTCTCTTAGTAAATGTATTTATGCTCGGAATAATTGCGAATATATATCGAACAAGAAAAGAGTACACCTAATGCCGCAAGTAGAAGTAACATATTTTGAGTTTTTGATTTTGGATTTAAAATAAACTTCTCCCATAAGGATAACTTATAAAACCAATGATAAAATTTGACTGATTACTATTAATGTAAATTATTTATAAAATGAATTCTTTAACTAAACTCCGCAATAAAAATAAAGAAGGCAAATTTGTTTGTGTTGGTTTGGATACAGATTTTCAAAAACTTCCATCTCACATTCAATTATTAAAAAACCCGGTTTATGAGTTTAACAAGCAGATCATAAATGCAACCATAACTAATGCTGCAGCCTACAAGATAAATTTTGCCTTCTACGAAAAAGATGGACCGGAGGGGATGGAAATATTAAAAAGGACAATTGAACTTATTCCTTCTGATATTTTAATTATAGGCGATGCAAAAAGGGGAGACATCGGCAACACCTCCGAAATGTATGCTAAAACGATATTCGAATACTACAAATGCGATGCCTCAACACTCCATCCGTATATGGGCGGCGATTCTATTAAACCATTCCTTAGGTATGATGAAAAATTAAATTTTATTCTCGCTCTTACTTCAAATCCGGGAGCAGCAGATTTTGAAAAACTTGAATTGAAGGATGGCTCTCCACTTTTTCTAAAAGTAATAGAAAAAGTTAACGAATGGAACGTTTTATCCAATTGCGGTATAGTGTTTGGGGCAACGAATATAAATGAGTTAAAAAAATCAATCCCGATGTTCAATAATTTACCTGTACTTTTACCGGGTGTGGGTGCACAAGGTGGAAGCATTGAAGAAGTGATACGTGCATTCAAAGAACACAATCGTTACGATTTGCTAATCAATATGAGTCGTGGTATAATTTATAAAAGTAACAACATTGATTTTGCAGAGGCAGCTTCTGCAGAACTTGTGAAGATGAATGAAATAGTAAAAAATATTATTGACGAGTGAAAAAAGTTTTATTTCTAATTTTATTATTAGTTCTAATATTTGTAAGTTTTCTCAACTTAAATGAAAACTTGCGGAAAGAGGAAAGCGTAGTGCCAGTAAAAGAACCACCAAACAACACGGCGGAAGAAGAGGAAAGAATTGAAGAAGAACTACCGCCAGATTTGTTCCCCGATGTTTATGATTTATCCAGACTGAAAATTGACCCCAAATTACCTTTCTTAAAATTTAAAAACTTAAAAGATACCGTTGAAGTTGAAACACCTTTAATTTCAATTGAAGTGATCGTTCCTCCAACTGCGAAAAACGTGGATTTATTTCTGTTTAAAAACAAACGCAAAACTGACATGTACTACCAAATCAGCAATGGAATATTCAAGTTTAATAATGTTAGATTGACCGAAGGAGAAAACACAATAGAAACTTTTTACAGAAAAAATCAAAAGCGTTCTATATCAGTTTATACTACTATTAAACTAATTAAAAAGGAAGACGATGGGTAGAAACAACGTCAAAGAAAAGTTTCTTTATGAAATTTGGAAAAAACAAAATTTTATCCAAAACTTAAAAACTAAAGCCGGTGATTCAATTGAAGTTCTTGATTCTGGGGTTGAAAACAAAGATACCGGAGGTCCCGATTTTAAAAATGCCCGAATAAAAATTGGTAGTCTAACTTTTTGCGGCGATATAGAAATAGACGGCAGCTACTCTGATTGGAAAAATCATGGTCACAACTTAAACAAGAGGTATAATAAAGTTGTGCTGCACGCAGTTCTTCAAAGTAGTTTTAAACAAACTCATGTCTTTACAAGCGACGGACGAAAAGTCCAATCAATATCTATTGAGGAGTGCATTGCTTCGGGTTTAAGAAGCGCTTTGCATGAAGCTATTTTAACAGAAAGAAACAACCGGATATATACTATGCCTTGCTCAGAGCTTGTCAAAGAATTGAGTGAAAATGAAAAAATAGACATAATCACACAGCTTGGTATACAAAGGTTCAAAAACAAAAAAAACAGATTTTATAATCGTATTAAAGAATTAAAATATCTTGCCGAGATGAATTTAAAGGAACCGGTCGTAAATTATGATTATGACGAAACGCAGCTCGAAAAGTATTCCTCGCCGGATGATTTTAAGTCGACAATATTATGGCAGCAATTAATTTATGAATCTATTTTTGAAGCGCTCGGCTATTCAAAAAATAAAGAGATAATGCTGAAACTTGCTAAAACTTCCGATATAAATTTTCTATCTTCTTTTTTAAGTAGGGACAATTTTGTTCGATTTGTTGAATCTGCGTTGTTTAACATTTCCGGTTTAATGCCGGATATTTATAACCTCCCGGATGAGGAAACTTCTGAGTACACACGAAGTTTAGCGAAATATTGGACGGAGATTAAACCGACTTATGATGGAACAACATTTAACCAGGAAGACTGGCATTTCTACGGACAAAGACCGATGAATTTTCCTACGATCAGAATTGCCGGCGGCAGCATATTGGTGCATAGAATTCTTAAAGAAAATTTAATACATCGAATGTTTAAATTTATGGAACAGGTTGAAGACACCGGACGACTTGAAAAAATTATAAAAAATTTAATCATTGTAGAGGCTCACGGTTATTGGTTAAATCACTATGTGTTTGATAAACCGTCAGATGCAAGAATTCAATATTTTGTCGGCGCTTCCCGTGCAGATGAAATTGTTGTTAATATTATTCTTCCGATTGCTAATCTTTATTTTGAAATATTCGGTAAAGAAAAAGCGGCAAAAAATGTTCTCAAACTTTTTGTTAATTATAGTCAGCAAAGTGAGAACAAATTAGTAAATGAAATATCTGATTCATTCGGGCTGCGCAGAGTAAAAAAACGCGCTGTACTTTACCAGGGGATGATCGAATTGTTTAGAAATAATTGCGGTTATGTTGAAGCATGCAAAGAGTGCCCGATGGGGAGGAAAGTATTTCAATAAATTTTAGAGCTTTCATTCACTTTTATGCATCTATTTGAAAAGGACTTGGCGTAATAATACTCAAACAACTATTTAAGCAATAACCAATTAGTTACTGCTTGTTAAATTTTTAATATCATCCCTTAATTTTGCAGCACGTTCATACTCTTCTTTATCTATAGCTTCACGCAGACGGCTTTGAAGAGCTGCTAATCTTGCTTCCTTCGACTTTGGTTTTTCTTCTTCAAAAACATCACTCTGCATCTCGGAATCGGGAGAGAGTTCTTCCGACGGAATAAAAGCGGCAGATTTCATAACATTTTCAGCAACATAAATAGGTGACTTTGTTCTTACCGCCAGAGCTATTGCATCGCTGGGGCGGCTGTCTATTTCGTTTGTTAATGCAGAAACCTCTATCACAATTTTTGCGAAGAATGTATTGTCGCGAAGTTCATCTATAAATACCTCTAAAACAGTTGCGCCAAGATTATCAATCAAATTCTTAAGCAGATCATGAGTTAACGGGCGGGGAGGTTTAATCCCTTCAATCTCGAGCGCAATTGCCTGAGCTTCATACGAACCGATAATGATCGGCAAACGCCTATTTCCGTCTAGTTCTTTTAATAGCAAAGCATAAGCCCCGCCTGTAGATGGGCTTGTTGATAATCCTAATATTTCACATTGAACTTTTTGCAAATAAATCTCCTAAAAATTAAGATTTATGAGTCATCTCTAAAAAGTTTCAACCGAGTAGTGCCTTTACAATCGCCATTTATCATGAAAATAACTTGAGACTTCAAAAGGAATCTCAAAGATTGTTTTCCATTGACTAATTGACAACAACACCAATACAATTAACTTTTTAGAGCAGGCTCATTTATATTTTTTAATTTCTTCAGTTAAAGCCGGCAGTATTTCAAAAACATCTCCGGCAATACCATAATCAGCAACAGAAAAAATCGGTGCATCTTGGTCTTTATTAATAGCTACGATATATTTTGATGATGACATTCCTGCAAGATGCTGAATTGCGCCCGAAATACCACAAGCAATATAAAGAGTAGGGGACACTGTTTTTCCTGTTTGCCCAACTTGTTCGCTATGTTGTCTCCAGCCCGCATCAACAACCGCTCGAGAAGCGCCAACGGCGGCTCCAAGGACTTCCGCGAGTTCTTCAACAAGATGAAAATTCTCCGGTCCTTTCATTCCTCTGCCGCCCGAAACAATTATTTCAGCTTCTGAAACATCAATTTTACCTTCAGATTTTTTTGTTTCGATAACGCGGCTGTTTAGGTTTGGCGATTGAATTTCTATCACTTCAATTTCCGGTGCACCGGCAGAGTTATTTGCTTCTGCTTTAAATACATTGGGACGCGTTGTTAGAATTTTTTTTGAACTTTTAAACTTTATATCTATAAACGCTTTACCCGCATATACCGGACGAGTTACAACAACATCACCATCAGATACTTCTATGTTTGTACAATCTGTTAAGATACCTGCATCATATTTTATCGCTACAACTGGCGCTAAATCTCTGCCGAGTGATGTGTTTGCAAAAACTAGATATTCTGCACCTACTGTTTTAGCATAAGCTGTTACTGCATCTGAATATCCCGAGGTGCTGTATTGCTCTAATCCACTGCTTTTTAGATGAATAGTTTTTTTTATACCGTATTTGGAAACTTCATTTAAATTAATTATTTCATTTCCAACTACAACAGCAATCGCGTCACAATTTAATTCTGATGCAAGTTTAGATGCAACTGCAGCGGCTTCAAACGATGCTTTTTTTAATTTGCCTTCTCTCTGCTCAAGAACCGCTAAGATATTATTTGCCATTTATTTTCTCTCCTTAAATTACTTTTGCTTCTTCTCTTAATAACTTTACGAGTTCCGGAACTGCCGATACATCGTTACCTACAATACGACCGGGCTGCTTCGGAGCAGGTTTTCTCATCTTAATCACTTCAGTCGAAGATTCGACATTAGCGGAACTTTTCTCTTCAATTGTTTTTTTCTTTGCACCCATAATTCCTTTTAAAGAAGCGTAGCGGGGTTCATTTAATCCTTTTTGGGTTGTTATTACAACCGGAATTTGAGTTTCAATAACTTCACGTCCGCCTTCAATTTCTCTTTCTGCGGTTATTTTATTTCCTTCAATTTTCAAACCAACAACTGTGCTCACACAGTTATAACCAAGCAGAGCAGATAATAATTGACCAACTATAGAATCATCATAATCAACCGACTGCTTTCCGCAAAAAACAAGTTCGCAGCCTTCATTTTTAATTTCCACAGCAAGCGCTTTTGCAATACCGATGGAATCAAGTTCGTTTTCAGATTTTATAAGAACTCCTTTATCAGCGCCCATAGCAAGAGCTTTGCGAATAGATTCTTTATTAGCATCTCCGCCAACGCTGAATACTGTTACTTCGCCTCCAAGCGCTTCTTTCTGTTTTAATGCTTCTTCTACTGCATATTCATCGTAAGGATTTATAATAAAAGTTACGCCTGATGGGTCAATATCTTTTCCCGAATTAGCAATTTTAATCTTGGTAGCAGTGTCGGGTACGTGGCTAACACATACTGCTATTTTCATCTAACCTCCAAATAGTGCTTAGTTTTTAACTAGAAAAATATAATCATACCATTGTATAAAAACAAACATTTGTTTTGGAAAATCCAACATCTTAGTCAAGGCTTTACAGTTTTGTGCAACTTGTTTAAATTTTGTTATGGAAAAAAAAGAATTAGAACGACCGGACGAAGTAGTAATTACAGAAGAAGATACTACAATTGGATTAGAAAGCCGGGTAGTGTTATATAACGATAACTGGCATACTTTTGATGAAGTAATTTTACAGTTGATCAAAGCTGTAAATTGTTCGTTTGAAACAGCGCGCGGCTACGCTTTTGAAGTCCATGTAAAAGGGAAAGCCATTGTATTTAACGGGGAATTTGCAAAGTGCCTTAGGGTATCATCCGTACTCGAAGAAATTGCTCTTGACACACAGATCATTACTTAAAAAAATAATTTTCCAAGAAATAGATTTACAATTATTTTAAACAATGAGTGCATTCATCTTCAATCCTAATGATTCCGTTAGTACATCGATTTTTATTAACCAAATGAATGATTAAACTTGATGTAAATATCATTTGAGATTAAGACACTCCAAATCCATTGTAAATGCTTCGACGCTTGCATATATTTATTCCCTCAATTTATATTTATACCAGGAGATTTGTGAACACGATTAGAGATGATATTCGGAATATTGCAATAATTGCGCATGTTGACCACGGCAAAACTACGTTAGTTGATCATATGTTAAAACAGACAGGTGCGTGGAGAAAAAATCAAAATGTTGAAGTAAGAATTATGGATTCGAATGCGCTGGAGAAAGAGCGGGGGATTACTATTCTCGCAAAAAACTTAAGCGTTCATTATAAAAATTATAAAATTAATATAATAGACACTCCAGGTCATGCGGATTTTGGCGGCGAGGTTGAACGAACATTAAGAATGGTAAACGGAGTTCTATTACTTGTAGATGCAGCAGAAGGTCCGCTGCCTCAAACGAAATTCGTATTAAAAAAATCTTTAGAACTTGGTTTAAAACCAATTGTTGTAATAAATAAAATAGATAGAAAAGATGCCCGCCCGGACGAAGTGCTAAACGAAGTTTTTGATTTATTCGTAGCTCTCGGCGCAACTGATGATCAGTTAGATTTTCCATTCGTTTACGCAATTGCCAAACAAGGTATTGCAAAACTAAGTTTGGAAGATGAGAGTAATAACCTTGAACCTTTATTTGATAAAATAGTAAGTTCCGTTAAAGGACCTGATTGTGATATAAATGCTCCTTTTCAGATGCTAATTTCAGCAATTGATTATAACGATTATCTTGGAAGAATTGGAGTTGGTAGGGTTAACAATGGTAAAATAATAGTTGGTGATCACATTACATTAATTTCCCGGGAAGGGCATAGAACAAATGCTAAGATTACGAAACTTTATACATTCCAGAATATTGCACGTATAGAAACAGATGTAATTGAAGCAGGAGATATTGGCGCGATAGCAGGGCTTGAAGACGTTGATATAGGCGATACTCTTTGCGATCCTTTAAAAGCAGAACCGCTGCCATTTGTTGCTATTGACGAGCCAACCATCACAATGAATTTTATGGTTAACAATTCCCCTTTCGCCGGTCTTGAAGGGAAGTATGTAACAACAAGAAACATAAGCGAACGCCTCTCGAGAGAATTAAAATCTAATGTAAGTCTTCGTGTTGAGATAACTGACTCGCCCGATGTATTCAAAGTTAGTGGACGAGGCGAACTCCATCTTGCAATTTTAATTGAAAATATGCGACGCGAAGGTTATGAACTTCAACTAAGTAAACCTGAAGTAATAATGAAACGTATTCACGATGTTCTCTCCGAGCCGATGGAACATGTTATTATTGATGTGCCTGCGGAATATGTTGGAATTGTTATAGAAAAACTTGGTAAACGCAAAGGTGAGATGAAAAACATGATCACGTATAACGACAATACTCGTATCGAGTTTCTCATTCCTTCACGCGGACTTATCGGCTACCGCGCGGAGTTTATGACCGATACAAGAGGCACTGGAATTCTTCATCATAACTTTGAAGGTTATGAACCATTTAAAGGTGAAATAACACACCGTCAGCGCGGCGCTCTCGTAGCCATGGAAACCGGTATTGCCTCGGCGTATGCAATGTATAAACTGCAGGAACGATCTGTGTTCTTTATCGATCCGGGGACTAATGTTTATGAAGGTATGGTAGTGGGTGAAAACTCGCGTAATAATGATATGCATGTTAATGTTAACAAAACAAAACAACTTTCTAACATGCGCTCCAGCGGCGCTGATGAAGCGATAAGACTTGAACCGCCGACGATTCATACTTTAGAGCAGGCGATTGAATGGATAACTGATGACGAGTACGTAGAAGTTACACCAAGCAGCATTAGGGTTCGTAAACGCTATTTAACCGATATGGACAGAAAGAATGCCCGCCTTGCTGCTAAACAAAAAGAAGCTTTAGAATTGGCTGGTTAGATAGAAATCTTAAACAATTGAATTATTTTCGTTCGGATTACTAAAATGGTCTTGTCAAAATAACTCGATTTAATCTTGTAGCTATTTGTTAAATTGAATATGAAGAAGAAAGAGCAGGAAAGTTAAAGTTGTATTTATGAAAAGAGAGCGGTGCATTAAATACTTATTATGTTCACTAGCTCTCTTTCTCCCTAACTGCTAATTGCTTTCGTTTCTAATTATGCTGGTTATAATTTAGTACAGTTTATATTTTAATTATAAAGGATTTCTCCAATGATCAAAAAACTTCTTACCGCATTGCTGTTTTTACTAGCGACAACTTTATCTTTTTCACAAGATGCCCCGCAAAATCCGGTTGGTTCGGTCTTGTGTTCCGATAAAAAATCAAATTCTCAAAACGCATTTTTTGAAAATGTTAATGCAGACATTAAACACTCGTTTAATGTATTGGATTATAAAATGAATATTGATGTGTATAACTGTTTTATTTCTCCCTATCCAAAATCTTTTACCGCTTCTGTAATTGTAAAATTTGAAGTTGACAGTTCACTTAACTCGATTAAATTGAACGCTGTGCAAAGTTCACTTCTGATTGATTCTGTTTCTATGGCTGGCGTTTCTTTCACACATACTTCAAATATTCTAAATATTACTTTGATTAGAACATACAATCCCGGTGAAATTGTAGAAGTTAAAATTTATTATAAACATAAAAATATCACCGATAATGCAGTTTACATCAGCGGCGGATTTTTGTTTACAGACTGTGAACCTGAAGGTGCGCGTAAATGGTTCCCTTGCTGGGATAAGCCTTCTGATAAAGCTACTATCGATTTGACGGCAAGAGTTCCTTCAAACGTTAAACTTGCTTCAAACGGACGGCTCGAAGATTCGATTAAAACGGCTGATACAATTTATTATCATTGGGTAAGCAGAGATCCCATAGCAACGTATTTGATGATAATGACAGCAAAGGTTAATTATAATCTCGATATAGTTTACTGGCATTCATCTTTAAACCCCGGCGATAGTATACCGATGCGATTTTACTGGAATGCCGGTGAAAACGTAGCATCCGTACGAAATATGGAAAATAAACTGTTACAAATGACGACAACTTTTTCTCAATTATTTAGTGAACATCCATTTGAGAAAAATGGATTCGCAGCATTAAATAATCAGTTTGTTTGGGGTGGAATGGAGAATCAATCATTAACGAGTATTTGCCCCAACTGTTGGTACGAAAGTTTAATCACTCACGAATTTGCTCATCAATGGTTTGGTGATATGATTACGTGCGCAACATGGGCTGACATTTGGCTTAACGAAGGATTTGCAACTTACATAGAAGCATTATGGATCGAACAACAATCCGGTTATAGCGCCTATAAATCCGAAATAAATGGCGACGCTTCTTCTTACCTTTCTTCAAATCCGGGCTGGGCAATAAGCAATCCCGCCTGGGCAATTACTACACCTTCAACAAATACACTATTTAATTATGCAATTACATATTTAAAAGGCGCATGCGTACACCATTTATTAAGATATGTTGTGGGTGACCAAGCATATTTCCAGGGACTTCACAATTATGCCAATGATCCGGCTCTTAAATATAAAAGCGCCGTAATATCAGACTTTAAAGATCATTTAAGCGCCGCTTACGGAGAAGACCTCACATGGTTTTTTGATGAATGGATTTACCAGCCGAACCATCCGGTTTACGCTAATAATTATTGGATTACGGGAGCCGGTACAAATTTATGGCAAGTTGGTTTTGTTGCTAAGCAGACACAAACAAACACACCTTTTCACAAAATGCCGATTGAAGTAAAGATTTCTTTTTTAAGCGCGCCGGATACAGTTATAAGGGTTATGAACGATGCTAACAATCAGATATTCATGTGGCAATTTAATCATCAGCCTTCGAGTGTTTCGTTTGATCCATACAATAACATTGTTCTCAAACAAGCTTCATTGTCTTTGATTGATCCGCTGCCAGTTGAACTTACAAGTTTTTCGGGTGAAGCCAAGAATAGTTTTGTTGTTCTTGAATGGACAACCGCAAGTGAAATCAATAACCGCGGTTTTGAAATTGAGCGGGCGTCGACTTCGCTAAATAATCCAAACAAAAATTACTCAGTTGCTAATTGGGAAAAAGTTGGATTTGTTGAAGGTAACGGAACGACATCTCTTCGTAATGTTTACTCCTATACAGATTTTATAGCGCATTTTGGGACGTATAAATACCGCTTAAAACAAATTGATTTTGACGGAAGTTATGAGTACAGCGCCGAAGTAAATATCGCAGCCGGAATGAAACCGGAAAATTTTGTTCTTAACCAGAATTATCCCAATCCATTTAATCCGGTTACAACAATAAGCTACGAATTACCTGAAGCCGCTGTAGTTAATTTAAAAATGTATGATATGCTTGGCAAGGAAGTAATAGCACTCGTTAATGATTATAAAGAAGCAGGGCGTCATGAAGTTACGTTCAATTTATCTTCTGTAAATGGTTTGACGAGCGGCGTATATTTTTATAAGCTTACTGCAGGCAGTTTTACGGCTGTAAAGAAGATGCAGTTATTAAAATAAGTGAGTGGGGAAGTAGTGAAGGAGTGAAGGAGTGATATAGTTTTTGTGTTAACAGTGGGGGAGTATGAAATTTATAAAGAATTAAAGATTAGTTTACTATAAGAAAATTATTTTTTCGCCTTGCGGAGTCCGTTTCCGTAAGGTAACGAAAACGGACAAAAGTTGATGTTGCTAGTACTATCAGAAATTAGAATTTGCTTTTCTGGGGAATTACTTAATCATAGTTAAAAGCATTTTGGATTTAACAGTAGCTTTTAATCCATGTGGAATATTTGCCGGCATCACCATTATTTCGCCGGCTTTTACATTATAAGGATTTCCACCAATCGTAATTTTCATTTCACCATCAACCATATAAACAGCTGCTTCATAGGGCGAGGTATGTTCGGTTAAAGATTCATCTTTGTCAAAAGCAAAAAGTGTAATATTTCCGTTTTGTTTTTTCATTATTTGTTTACTTACAACCGAACCATTTTGATAGTCAATTGCATCAATCAGCATTTCTTTATTTATTGTTTCTGACATTCTATTTCTTTCCTTTTTTATTTTATATTGTTTGCTATTGAATTATGTACAATCAATATTCT
>MNYQ01000159.1 GCA_001873185.1 Ignavibacteria bacterium CG2_30_36_16
ATTGGAATAATCAAAATCTGTAGAAAAATGTAAAACGATAAATTACCTTATTAACCTTAGTAACATAGGCAGAGGTAAACATTTTCTCCATAGAGTCCTTCGAACAACCTTATTAGCTTATTATTCCCAAAATAAGGGAATAAGGTTGCATTTACTACGGCAAGTGTGGTTACTAAGGTTAATAAAATTGAACGAAGTGAAATCCCGTCCTGCGGGATAGATAAGGTTTTGTTATGGGAATTAGTTTTCATTTCAAATCGTTTGCGACTAAAATAATCTGTAAAAGAATTTATTTAAATAACTTGCAGCCATTTCAATTTTAATCAACCGGACAGTACTGATTTTAAATGATAAATTATATAAATTCCTTTGCGTTTTATTCTTCCGTTAGCTAACGGATTAACCAACGGATTTTTTGTGTCAAGATATTTTTTATGTTTTTAACTTTTTAATTGCGGCTTGCCGCGCTATGCTTTCCCGAATAAGTCTATTAAGTTCTTGTTGTTTCGAAAAAATATAATTCACAACCAAAAAACAGGTACAGAATATGAGTGAACATACACAAGGTAATTCTACAGGTTTGCCTACAAATGCTTACACCGAACTCAAGCCCGGTGAAGAATATCATCCTATAATGCCACCGAATAAAACTTTCCCTGAAGTAAGTTTTTACTCGGTCTTTTGGGGATTGATAATGGCTGTTTTGTTTTCCGGTGCAGCCGCTTATCTCGGATTAAAAATAGGACAGGTGTTTGAAGCTGCTATTCCGATAGCTATCATTGCGGTCGGGTTATCTGCAGCCACTAAAAGAAAAAATGCTCTTGGCGAAAATGTGATTATTCAATCAATAGGTTCAACATCGGGAGTGATAGTTGCCGGCGCTATTTTTACAATACCTGCATTGTTTATTCTCAACCTGCATGCGGAATTTTATAAAATATTTTTAGCGTCATTGTTTGGCGGCGCGCTTGGAATTCTTTTCCTAATTCCTTTCAGAAAATATTTTGTTAAAGATATGCACGGAAAGTTTCCATTTCCGGAAGCAACTGCTACAACCGAGGTTCTAGTAGCCGGAGAAAAGGGCGGCAAGCAAGCAGCGGTTTTAGTTCTTAGCGGTTTGGTCGGCGGTTTGTATGATTTTGTTATCGCTTCGTTCGGTTGGTGGAGCGAAGTATTTACTTCACGCGTACTTCCTCTTGGACAAACACTTGCGGATAAATCCAAAATAGTATTTAAAATTAATATCGGCGCTGCTGTTATGGGTCTCGGATACATCATCGGGTTAAAATATGCGGCGATAATTTGTGCAGGTTCATTTGTCTCATGGTATGTGCTTATTCCAATAGTGTCATTTATTGGAGGAGGTTTAACCGCTCCTCTTGGCGCTAATGTAACTTTACTTATTAAGGACATGTCGGCAGAAAATATTTTCTCAAACTATGTCCGTCATATTGGCATCGGCGGAATTGCAATGGCTGGTATAATAGGAATCATTCGTTCATCGGGAATTATAAAATCAGCCGTGGGTCTTGCCGCAAAAGAAATTTTCGGCGGAAAAAATATTGAGGGCGAAACGGAAAGAACACAGCGTGATTTGCCAATGAGCTTTATTGTCCTCGGAATTTTAATAACAAGTATTCTTATTTTATTATTCTTCAACTTTGTTGTTGTAGATAGTTTTTTCCAGGCAGTGATAGGAATATTAATCGTAATTATAGTTTCTTTCCTCTTCACAACCGTTGCAGCAACCGCAATTGCAATCGTGGGAACAAACCCTGTTTCGGGAATGACTTTAATGACGCTAATCCTTTCATCAATTATTCTTGTGTCTATCGGTTTAAGCGGCAATGATGGAATGATTGCTGCATTAATAATAGGCGGCGTTGTATGCACGGCATTGTCAATGGCTGGCGCATTTATTACAGATTTGAAAGTTGGTTACTGGCTCGGTTCAACGCCAAAGAAGCAGGAGGGATGGAAATTTTTAGGAACTCTTGTTTCCGCTGCCACTGTTGGTTACGTTATTCTTATTTTGAATGAAACCTATGGCTTTACCGGAGAAGGCGCTTTGGTTGCTCCACAGGCAAATGCGATGGCAGCCGTTATTCAACCGCTAATGGCAAATCAACCGGCTCCATGGATGCTTTATGTTGCAGGCGCTTTAATGGCTCTGGTATTAACTATGATTAAAGTTCCGGCGCTTGCATTTGCGCTTGGCATGTATATTCCTCTCGAATTAAATACGCCACTGCTTGTCGGCGGTTTAATTGCACATTTTGTTTCTACAAGAAGCAAGAGCGAGGCAACTAACACTGCGCGCCGCGAAAGAGGAACACTAATTGCTTCCGGTTTTATTGCCGGCGGCGCTCTAATGGGTGTTGTTAGCGCGCTACTACGTTATAACGATTTAAACTGGGTAAATAGTGTTTGGCAGGAATCTCATTCCGCCGAACTTATCGGGTTGGCGATGTTCCTTCTTCTTTGTCTTTACATGATCTGGGATTCATTAAGAGGTAAGGCTGAAGAGTAGTTTAGAAGAAGTTAGGAAAAAAGTTAGAATAATTTAAGTTGCAAAAGGTGCCGACAATTGTCGGCATCCTTTATTTTCGTTTGTGCCATTCTCCAATTAAATGCTGAATGCGCGATGAACAAAAATCTTCGTTAATGCTAATCGTCAAAGCGCCGGCATCAGTTATTTTAAAATTATATTTGCCCGGCTGTCCTTCGCATGATTCATTACTAATTATAAGTTGATTTCCCCGTACATAATAACTTCCATCGCTTTCAGTTTCGTTTAATAAAAGATAAAAACTTCCGTCATCGTCAAACTCTAATAAATAAATGTTTGTACTTTCATTTGTTTCTTCAGTCCGAAACCATTTGCATACTACTCCATCAGAAATAAACTCTCTGCCAGAAGAACAACCCGTGAAAATCACAATTAATATAAAGAAAGTTGCAGTATAGTATTGTTGTTGAACCATTGGCTAAAGTATCTCGTTTTAAATTTGTCAAGTACTACGGAAATATTTTTGGTTTCCCAACTTTTAACTTTTTACTTATTCAAAAGGATGTTAGTTGTCATAAGAGATTTCAAGTTTGTCGGGTCTTTCGGTATCCGGTTCATCTTCCCAATCATATTTTTTATATGGGTCGAATTTTTTAAATATGAACGCACAAAGAAACCCTACTATGGCGCCTGCAAGATGAGATTCCCATGAAACCTTACTATCGATTGGCAACACACCCCAGACTAAACTTCCATAAAGAAATGTTACTATTAATGACAATGCTATCGAGCGCACATCACGACGAATAACGCCGCTAAAAAAAATAAAAGTTACAAGTCCGTATATTATACCGCTTGCGCCAATGTGATAAGCTTCCCTTCCGAAAAACCAAACAAGTATGTTTGGCGCAAAATATAAGATCAAAATTACTTTTTTCGCCGCGATTTTATAAAAATAAAAGATCCCCGTGCCAAGAAATAAAAGAGGCAACGTGTTGGAGATAAGATGATTTATATCGGCATGAATTAATGGTGTTGTTATTATACCGAGAAGTCCTTTAATTTCGCGCGGCAAAAGTCCATATCCGGCAAGACTGAAACTAAAAACAATTTCCGAAAGTTTTAATGCCCAGATAATTGCAACGAACAGTAACGGGACGTAGATACTTTCAATAAATTTCCTTTTCTCTTCATTCATCCTCTTGCCCGATCACTCTTTTTTGTTGTAGGTAATATGCGGCAAGCCAGCAAAAAGATGCCCACGAAATTCCAACTGCCCAACCAGCAAAGACATCAATAGGATAATGAACTGAAAGGTAAACGCGGCTGTAACCGATAATAATTGTTAAGAAAACGCCAACGAAAATAAAATAATAACGGATTGATTTTCCTTTATAAATGCCCGCCAGCACCGCCGCAAGAGATAAATAAACTGCCACAGACATCGTCGAGTGACCGCTTGGGAAACTGAGCGAATCAACTTTGAAAAAAGATTCGATAGCTATTGGACGCTCGCGTTGAAAAACTGATTTAAGTAAAATGTTTATTATTCCGCCCCCCGTAGATGCTGCGAAGATAATCAGTGCCGCCACGCGCCTTTTGATGAGAAGAAAATATAATATCATTATAAATGAGACTAAAAATATCACCGATGAACTTCCGAGTGAAGTGATATCTTCCATAAATATCTTAAGCCACAAAGCGTCTTCATTACTTCCCTTTAAGTAACTTAAAATTGCAGTATCAATATTTTTTACATCTGCTGATTGAATTGCAAAAGCTGCAGAAGTGAATACCAACATTCCTATGAAAAACAAAACTACTGCTAAAGCAGCGTTCTTGTCCGAATAAATATTTTGTCGTTTTATGTTCATAAATTATGTTTCAGATGGATACAATATAAACCGATATACTTTGAAGATCAAAAGAAAGGACATCCGCCGAATACTGTATTAAAAAAACTATTCCTTCACATATAACATCATCGCTGCTGCAACTATTAGGCTCACGATTGCAGAAGTGTAAAACGGAACCGAAGATCCGAATGAATCCCACAACACACCGGCAAGGAACGAACCAGCCATAACCGCAATACTCATCATCATCGTTAACAAACCGATTGCGCTGCCGCGGCTTTCATCCGGTACAATATCGCTGACCCATGCTTTTAATATTCCTTCGGTTGACGCGGCGTAAATACCGTAGAAAGCAAATAAAAACCAAACTAGCAAAAAAGAATTAAAAATTGCAAAACCGAAATAAACTAATGAAAAGATTGTCAGACCGATTACGAATACATTTTTCTTTCCTAGTTTATCTGCAATAATTCCTGCCGGGTAAGATGATAAGGCATATACAAAATTGTAAAATACATATCCGAGAATGGCAATAGTATTTGACTGCGCAATGTCTTTCGACTTTAATATTAAGAAAACATCGCTGCTGTTAACAAGTGAAAAAATGACAACGAGAAACAGCAAACTTTTATATTTTTTAGGTGCGGTTTTCCAAAATAAAGAATATGAAAATTTCTTGCGCACATCTTTGTTATTTGCAGGGGAATCTTTTACAAGCAGGCCGATGGCAACTGCTGCAAGCGAAGGCACAAATGCAATTAGAAAAATTAGCCTGTAATTATTATTAAAAATATTCAACAATAAAAGTGCGAGAAGCGGACCAATAACCGCACCAATCGTATCCATCGCTCTATGAAAACCAAAAACAGCGCCTGTATTTCCGTTAGAATAACTTGCGAGCAGCGCGTCCCGCGGCGCGGTTCTTATACCTTTCCCAACACGATCAAATACTCTTGAAAAGAGAACTGTGCCGGTATTGGCAATTAACCCCGGCAATGGTTTCGCTAGTGCGGAGACACCATAGCCGAGCATAACAAAAATTGATCGTTTTCGGAGTTTATCGGAAAGAAAACCAAAATACCCTTTTAACAATCCTGCTGTGATTTCAGCGAAGCCTTCAATCAAACCTATTACTGCCATTGAAGCGCCGAGCACAGTGGACAAAAATAGCGGAGTAACGGGATAAAGCATTTCGCTTGCCATATCTGTAAACAGGCTTACAAATCCGAGAAAAATTACCTGACGCGAAAGTTTTGTCATTTTAATACTTTTGTTAAATTCTTCCCGCCCGATAAATCGGACGGCAATAGTTTTACTTTTTCGTAATTACTTCCTGTTAATCCAGACACTTATAATCAAACCATTTTAGAATTGACTCTTGAACTTTTGTATAGATATAAGTCTCAATATAACTTATTCTAAATCATGTATTCCTACTTCTCATCTGTTAACATTGGGCAATGAAATTTCTCCATTATTTTTTTCAATCAAACGGAAAAATTGAATCATTTAATACGCTGCCCGGTTTGGTCAATCCAAATCAACTCCCCGTTTAACATTACAGGCGCGGCGTTGATATTTTCAGATTCTTCTGAAGATAGCTCTCGGATAACCGCCCCGTTGGTATCTATCTTCATCCAGTTTCCGCCGCGTACAAAAAAATGTTCGCCGTCTTGAATTTTTAAACATTCGTTGCAAACAAGCGCCGATCCATTATTAAATGAAAAAGCAAAATCGAACAAAGGGGAAATAATAATTCTGCCGGACTCATTAAAGTAACCTATCTTGCCGTTCTCTATAAATCTACTCAAACCATCGCTAAAGTAATCGGGACCGTTATCGAATGCTAGCACGGAAAATAAAGCAGTCCCTTTTTTATTTATATAAACCCAGCCGCTGTCCGTAAATACTGCGCTTGTTCCGGATTTATTAAAATCATAAGCAAACAAATAAACTGGAGGTAAAACTGTATTTCCATTTTCATCCTTATATCCCCAGCGGTTATTAGATTCAAATGCGGTCAACTGCTGAGCATAAGTTGAAATAGTCAGCAAGACAAAAAACATGAATACGGCAGTACGAAACATTTTAATCCTCTATGGTAAAACCGACTTTAATGGTTACCTGCCAGTGCTGTACTTTGGCATTATCAATTTGTCCCCGTGTTTCGAGAACTTCAAACCAGCGCATATTACGGATACTTTCACCTGCTTTTGTTATTGCATTATTGACTGCTTCTTCGATGCTGTCGGGAGAACTGCCTGAAAGTTCAATTAATTTATAAACATGATTTGCCATATCTGCTCCATGGAAAAGATTGTTAAAAAAATGATTAAATGTTTTGATTTCCTTTTCGAAAAAGTATTAATTTTGTGCATCTATATCAACTAATTTATTACCGGAGTACGCAATTTTGAAATTATCAGACTTAAAAACCGAACTTAGGGCGGCGGCAGAGCCTTCACAGGCGATGGTACTTCAAAGATTTTTTAAAACAGGCAAAGGTGATTACGGCGAAGGCGATGTTTTTCTCGGTGTTAAAATTCCCCCGATAAGAGCGCTTGTAAAAAAATATAATGGATTAATTATTGATGATGCAGTAAAACTTCTTCAATCAAAAATTCACGAAGAAAGAATGACTGCGCTTCTTCTCCTTGTTCAAAAATTTAAAAAAGCAAACGAAGACGAAAAGCGGAAAATTTATACTCTCTATATCGCCAATACAAAAAAAATAAATAATTGGGATCTGGTTGATTTGTCCGCCCCTAATATTGTTGGAGAGTATCTTTTCGGAAAAAGTTATGACGAACTAATTGCACGTGCAAAATCGGAACTGCTGTGGAATAAAAGAATTGCTGTGATTGCAACCTTCGCCTTCATCAAAAAAGGAGTTTTTGAACCGACATTTAAAATTGCAGAATTGCTTATTAACGACAAGCATGATTTAATTCATAAAGCTATCGGTTGGATGCTTCGCGAAATAGGAAAGAGAGATATTGAAGCAGAAGAAGAATTTTTACAGATTCATTACAAGCAAATGCCGAGAACGATGCTGCGCTATGCGATAGAGAAATTTCCCGAAGAAAAACGGCAGAATTATTTGAAGGGAAGAATCTGATGCCGCCGTCTTTCTTTGTTAAAGCATTCAATGAGAGAAATTTAATTTTAACCGAGGGTTCGATAATAGAGAGGTTAAAAAGAGATTTTAAATATCCGCTTGATGATAATCTCTTAAATTCAGCTATGATTTACGATGAGACGGGAAGGAATATTTTAACAGGTATATACTCCGGTTATATCAAACTTGGGTTAAATAATAATCTTCCAGTTATAATTTTAACACCGACATGGCGCGCAAACAGCATCAGAATTAAAAATTCTTTTTTTAAAGAGAAGAATGTAAACAGAGATGCTTTTGTTTTCCTTGATGAAATTAGAAATAATTTTGGCGGGAAGAAAAAAAACATTTTTATTGGCGGACTGATGGGGGTCAAAGGTGATTCTTACAATCCAGATGAAGCTTTAAGTTCGGAAAAAGCATACATCTTTCATTCTTGGCAGGCAAAGCAGCTTGCGGATGCAGGAGTCGATTTTTTACTAGCTTCAACAATTCCGTCATTAAAAGAAGCCACCGGTCTTTCAAAAGCTATGTCCGCACAAAACATCCCATATATTATAAGCTTTATTGTTCGCCCTAATGGTTGCCTGCTTGACGGAACATCACTCGATGAGGCTATAAAATTCATTGATTTAAAAGTCACTCCATATCCCTTAACTTATATGGTTAACTGTGTTCACCCGTCAGTATTTTTAAATGCTTTAAAAATATTTGATGATGACAGTGTTGTTCACAAAAGATTATATGGTCTTCAGGCAAATGCATCCGATAAAAGTCCCGAAGAATTAGATAATGCAAAAGTGCTTTATACAGATGACCCGGAAACCTGGGGAAAATTAATGGCGAATTTGAAAACACAATATAAAATGAAAATATTGGGCGGCTGCTGCGGAACAGGTACTAATCATATTAAATGTATTACTGATAATTTAATCTGAACTCAAAATTTAATTTATAATTTTACCCAAAAGGAAGATAAGACATGATATCAAAACAATTAGTTGAAGAATTTGTAAATCAAAAAAGAATTGCGGTCGTGGGCGTTTCCTCTAATCCCAGAAAGTTCGGAACCTCTTGTTATACTCATTTAAAAGAGAGAAATTATGAAGTGATACCTGTTAATCCACATGTGGCTGAAATTGGCGGAGAGAAATGTTACCCCGACTTACTCTCAATTCCGAATAAACCTGATGCCGCATTAATTATAGTCCCTAAAGTTGAAACCGAAAAGGTAGTAAAGCAGGCTCACAAGGCAGGGATAAATCTTTTGTGGATTCAGCAGACTTCCGAAACGAAAGGCGCGCTTGATTTTTGCAAAGCAAACAAGATCAAAGTTATAAGCGGCGAATGCATAATGATGTTTACCGAGCCGGTAAAATCACTACATCGTTTTCATCGTTTCATCAATAAAATTGTGCACAGGCTTCCTGCTTAAATTTATGTTGATAACTCACCTTACGCAATATGATATCCAAATTTTGTCGGGGCTGTCCCAAAAGTTGAAAAAGTCATTGCGAACGAGTCTTCGAGTGAAGCAATCTTTTGTTTTTAATTCAAAATTGAGAATACGTTATCCGGCAGCCGCCAATCTACGTAAGGTGACTTAATCAGTCATCTTACGCATGAAATTCTTACTCTTGCCCGTGATCGTAATCTTGCTTGGTTTTAAATCCGATTAAGAGCACGATTACGGTCAAGATCAAGACACTTTACGTAAGGTGAGTTAATCATATAAAGTTTTGTCTAAGTCGTCGGCAATTTATAGTAAAGGATTTTAAAATAATAAGACGGAGTAATTCATGAAATATGTTAATCTTGGCAAAAACGGACCTAAAATTTCAACAATTGGTTTTGGAGCGTGGGGGATAAGCGGGCGTGATTGGGGAACGACAGATGATAAAAAATCAAAACTTGCAATTCACGAAGCGCTTGACAGCGGAGTTAATTTTATTGATACAGCCGATACTTATGGTTTCGGTCATTCAGAAGAACTTATTGCCGAAGTGCTGGACGAGCGGGGGAGAAAAGATGAAGTGGTAATCGCAACAAAAGCAGGAAATAATTTCTACCCATATCTTGGCAAAGAATATGATTCAACCCCGGCTAACCCCGACTATAGTAAAAAACATTTAATCTTTGCTGCGGAACAGAGTCTTAAAAGACTAAGAGTTGATGTAATCGATTTACTTCAACTTCATAGCCCTTCCGCTGAACTGATGGAAAACGAAGAAACGTGGGAAGCGCTGAAGCTTTTAAAAGAACAAGGGAAAATTAAACTTGCAGGACTAAGCGTACAGTCATTTAAAGAAACCGAGCATGCTTATATTTTGGATAAACGCCGTGATGTACTCGATGTTCTGCAGATTCGTTACAACCTCCTTGAGCGCGGAGCTGAAACCGTATTGCTCCCAAAAGCAATGGAATATGGTTTAGGAATAATCGTGCGCATCCCTCTTTTATTCGGACTGCTTGCAGGAAAGTTTAATAGGGAAAGCCGCTTCGGCGACAACGACCATCGCCGTATGAATCTTTCACACGAAAAACTTGATAAATATTTAATGCAGCTCGATAAAATAAAATCATTTTTCGAATTGCATAATGAATATTCTATGGCGCAGCTTGCTTTAAGATTTTGTGTATCCCATCCTGCTTGCCATGTTGCAATACCGGGAGGAAAAACCCCCGAACAAGTAAAAGAAAATATTGCGGCAAGCGAGATAGAAATTGATCACAAAGAATTTCCGGGTCTGTAGTATGATTAACATTCAGAGTGAAGCGTGCCGGAAAATAAATAAAAGTGATAAATTTAATTTGTATTTTATATCAAAATATCAGTTAGCTTTCGAATTTCGGTGTTTACTATACAAATTTATTAATGAGATGTGAGTTTATGAAAAAATTAGTTTACAGGTCAGAGGACCGGGGCAAAGCAGAGCACGGTTGGCTGCATGCGAAACACAGTTTCAGTTTTGGCGGTTGGTACGATCCTAATAAAATGGGATTCGGTTTACTTCGCGTATTAAATGATGATATTATCGAGGCGGCACAGGGTTTCGGAATACATCCGCACGACAATATGGAAATAATAACCATCATACTTGAAGGAGCGCTCGAACATAAGGACAGTATGGGCTCCGGATCAGTAATTTATCCGGGTGAAGTTCAGGTAATGTCTGCCGGCACCGGAATAATGCATTCTGAATTTAACGCTTCGAGTGAAACGAGGACAAATCTACTGCAAATATGGATCATCCCGAAAGAAAGAAACATCAAACCAAAGTACGACCAGAAAAAATTTGATCCGCAAGAACAGCAAAACAATTTCAAAATTTTAGTTTCCGGTTTTAAAGATGATAATTCGCTTTACATCCATCAAGATGCTTTAATTGCCCACGCTGGAATCGAAAAAGGCAATTCGGCAGAATACAAATTAAGAAAAAATAATAACGGCATATATTTATTCGTAATAGATGGGGCAATAGAAATTGCCGGTGAAGAATTGTTCAGACGGGATGCAATTGGTTTGATTGATGCCGGGGAATTAACTGTTACAGCAGCAGAAAATTCGCAGTTGCTATTAATAGAAGTCCCGATGAATTAATAGTCTTTAATAAAACATGGAAGTATGTATTTGATGTTAATGCTCCGATAAAGGCTGAGTAATTGTAAAGGTTAAAATTATCGGAAAAGTGAGATCGGATTATTACTACGGTGACTAAACTAAGGGAATGAATATTGGGACATAAAAAAGCCGGAACATTTGGTTCCGGCTTATAATTTATATAAAGTATATTAATACTTTAATCGGAAGGATTACTTCCGCAATTTAGAGAAACAATATTTTTTATAATTTGATCTTCGGTCAACCAGCCTCCGTTTATTGGTGGATGATATTCACGCATCTATTTAAACAAAAAAAATTATTTAATCAATGGCATTATATATTTTTTTTAATTTTTATTGTGTTGTGTGTTTTAATACTTTTGAATAACTTTTTATCCCCAATTTATCTTCCCTGTTATTTCTGTCTGCACAGCCATAAATCATTTTAAATAAACAGTCGTTAAAATATTTAAAAAATATTCTTTAAGTTTGAAACGGTAATTAACTTTCATAGTACAATAAACAAGGAGTTACGATGAAATATCAAATAATTTTCTTATTACTGTTTTCATTTATCGTTGTTCATGCACAGTCGAAAGATAAAGCAGTGTTTAAAAAACCAGCCCCGGGTTTTTACCAGGAGATGCAGAAAGAAATTAACGATTTTAAAAAACCGGCAAATAAAGAGCGAACTTCCTTGAGGGTTGATTTAGAAGGAAGAAATTTCCCGAAGTCTATTGACGAGTTTACAAAACACTGGCACAGTGAGCCGATTTCACAAGGTCAAACAGGAACATGCTGGTCTTTCTCGAGCACTTCATTTTTTGAATCCGAAATAAAAAGAATACACAATAAAGAGATTAAACTTTCAGAAATGTACACTGTTTATTGGGAGTATATTGAGAAAGCAAAACGCTATGTTAATGAAAGAGGGAACTCCGAATTTGGCGAGGGTTCCGAAGCAAACGCGACACCTAAAATATGGAGGATGTACGGAGCAGTTCCCTATTCTGCTTACAGCGGCTTAAAGGAAGGACAAAAATATCCAGACCACAGCGATATGTTTGATGAAATGTCGGACTACTTAAAAACAGTAAAACAAAACAAGGCATGGAATCAGGACGAAGTAGTTTCTACAATTAAATCTATTCTTAATCACAACATTGGAACACCGCCTCAAAACTTTAATTACGAAGGAAATGAATATACTCCAAAAGCTTTTTTTACGAATGTAATGAAATTAAAACTTGATGATTATATAGACGTGCTATCAATTATGCAGCAGCCCTATTTTGAAAAGGTCGAATATGAAGTTTCGGATAATTGGTGGAACAGCAAAGACTACTACAATGTTCCGCTTGATATTTTTATGGATGGAATTAAAAACGCAGTTAAAAAAGGCTATACCATTTGCATTGGCGGAGATGTCTCCGAACCGGGTTACGATGCCGAATATGAAGTTGCCGTAGTTCCGTCATTTGACATTCCTTCAGAATATATTGATGAAAACGCGCGTCAGTTCCGTTTCAGTAATAGAACCACAACCGATGACCATGGAATTCATTTGGTCGGTTACAAAGTAGATGGCAATAAAATGTGGTTTTTAATAAAAGACTCGGGCGCGGGCAGCCGGACAGGTAATAACAAAGGATATTATTTCTATGATGAAGATTATGTGAAACTAAAAATAATGGATTACATGGTTCACAAAGATGCAATACCCGAAATAATGGAAAAATTTAAGAAATAATTCTTTAATAATTGAGTCTGGTCTATAAAGGTATTTCCTGTCATTGCGAGTTACCAAAAAAGGCATTGCCTTTATTTATCAAAAGAATGACATTATAGTCATTGCGAGCGAGTCCTCGAGTGAAGCAATCTTGGTTCTAAAAGTGAGACTACTTCGTTCCTCGCAGTGACAAAATGTAGGATGTCATTAGTAGGAACGGAGTGACGAAGCAATCTTTTGATTTTGCGCTAAATTCGGCAGATTGCTTCTCCCGCAATGCGTGATCGCAATGACATTATTCAATAGAACCTTTTTATAGTAGACTCATATTTAAAACAAAATAATTTTTTTTCCTGGTTCAGCAGCGTAAACAGTTTTTGTTTTATCTTTTTTTAGAATTGCTGCGCCCAACCAGTTTATTGCGTTTGTGTCGCCATGAACAATCACAACTTTTTGAGGATTTGTTTTTTCTACAATCTCTAGTAAACCTTCTCTTTTTGCGTGAGCTGTAAATCTAAATTTCTTAATGCAGCACTTCACTTCTACCGGTTCCATAAATAGAGTTAATTTTATTTTATCTCCCCTTGCTGCATTTGATAAAATATAACCCGGAGTTGACCTTTCCATATACCCGACAGTAAAGATTCCAGAATCTTTTCGCATCAGCCAGTGTTTTGCTAATTTATATGATGCAGTTCCCTCTATCACCATTCCGCTTGATGCTAAAACAATGCGCGGATGTTTGAAAAAATCATCGGGATTGTTAACTCTGTATAAATTTTTAACCGGAAGATCTAATAGTTTAAATTCTGAATCCGCTCTTCTAACAACATAGCGATTGTAATCATAAACCCTATTTATTTTTTCTCCGATTCCGCCAATGTAAATATCCGTCTGGGTGAGTTTTCCTTTTACAATAAGATGCCATAACGTTCCGAGAATTTCCTGCATTTTACCGAGTGCAAATACGGGTATCAAAACGCTGCCGCCATTATTAAATATTTTATTTATGGACGCCGCGAGTCTCTCCGCTTCTTTTTCCCGGTTTAACAAATTTCCCGACTCTGTTGCTCCGTATGTGCTTTCAATAATTAAGACATCGGATTTTACTTTTGGCAAACTGCATCCCGTCTGAATCGTTTGATCGTCAGTATTTATGTCTCCCGTATAAAAAATAGTTTTCCCGCTATGTTCAATTAAAAATGATGCTGAGCCGAGAATATGCCCTGCATCATAAAAAGTAATTTTAATCGGCTCTATTGATTGATGATTATAACCTGAAATCTCAAAAGTATTTGCATAATTACGGTAATCAATAGTTTTTATAAGCAGATCAATTTCTTCGTGCGAATAAACTTTCATCTCTTCATTTTTTATTTGTTCGCAAAGAATTGAAACTGAATTGTGAAGCGTTAACTCTGCAAGCGCCCTTGTTTGCGGAGTTGTAATGATTTTTATGTGTGGATGTAATTTAACAAGGTATGGCAGCGCACTTAAGTGATCCTGATGAGCATGGGTTATCAACACAAAATCAACAGGAAGATCATTTATCAATTCAAAGCGGGGCAACGCTTCTAATCCTTTTTTTTGCGGATGCATTCCGCAATCAAGCACAAGACCGGTTCCGGCAATATTTAAGTAATAACTGTTTGCGCCTATTTCGTTAGCGCCGCCAAGGGGAAGTAAATACATATAAAGTTAAAAGTAAAAAGCAGAAAGTAATTCTGTGGTTAACAGATAGATAAAAATCTTATCAAAAAATTATTTTCAACTGAATGTACAAGTATAAATCCACAAATACCAAAAGCAAATAAGAACTATTTTGATTTGTGAATTTTTTTCTCTTTGCTAAAGTAGGGAATCCATTCTAAAATTATTAAGACTTATTTTGAAGACTGGGTTTTCTCTTACAGTTCTTTAGCTAACGTGTTATTATTATCTTTTTTTAATAAATTACAATAAGTATTAAAACGAATAATTAAATTTTCTGGCAATCAAAAACAATTATACAGACGATGCAGCAATTCACAATAATTAAAGATATAGTAATAATTCTTCTCGTTTCTATTCCAATCATATTTGTCTTTAACAAATTAAAGATTCCGAGTATTGTTGGGTTTCTCGCCGCGGGTATGATAATAGGTCCGCATGGTTTTCAGCTTATTTCTGAAATTACAGAGATTGAAGTTATGGCTGAAGTGGGTGTAATTTTGCTCCTTTTTGTTATTGGGCTTGAAGTATCAATCAAGCAGTTAATGAGGATGAAAAAATTTTTAATTATTGCAGGAGGACTTCAGCTAATAGGAACAATTGCTTTCTCAAGTATAATTTTTTATTCATTCGGAATAAACATTACACAAAGTATTTTCCTTGCTATGCTCGTAAGTTTATCGAGCACGGCAATTGTCTTAAAACTCCTAAGCGACAAACGGGAACTTGAAGCGCCGCACGGGCGTATTGCTCTCGGCGTTCTGATTTTTCAAGACCTTGCAATCGTGCCTATGTTCATTGTTTTGCCAATACTTGGTTCGGGCAGCAATATGCCGGTATCCGAAATAGTTTTGCAATTGTTTTTTGCGTTCGGAGTGGTTGGCGTTGTTTTATTAGCATCAAACTATTTGATGCCCCGCATATTGGAAACGCTTGTAAAGATGAAGATGCGCGAAGCATTTACTGTGGGAATTTTACTCATACTCCTCGGCACGGCTTATTTAACACACGCCGTTGGTTTGTCTTTTGCTCTCGGTGCATTTATTGCGGGACTAATATTGTCAGAATCGGATTATAGCCATCAAATAGTTGCGGAAATTCTTCCATTAAAAGACGCCTTTAATAGTATCTTTTTTGTGTCGATAGGACTTCTGCTTAATATTGGTTTTGTTTTTCAGTTTCCTTATTTGTTGATCGGAATTACCGCCGGAATTATTGCATTAAAAGCTATTGTAGTTATCGCAATAGTTAAATTTATGAAATATCCTTTGCGCACTGCCGTGCTTGCCGGTTTGGGTCTTGCTCAAATAGGCGAGTTTTCATTTGTGCTTGCGCAGGCTGGGATGAATTTCCAATTAATTCCTGATGATTTTTATAATGCTTTTCTCGCATCATCAATCTTTACGATGATACTGACTCCTTTCTTTTTTAAGTTTGCGCCTGTAATAGCAAATAGGTTTGGGGAAATTGAGCCTATTAAAAAAACAGTGGAAGACGAGCACAAATTAACAAAGCATGTTATAATTGTCGGCTTCGGTTTGAATGGTAAAAATCTTGCGCGCGTGCTGAAGGAAGCAGGTATTCAATATATTGTTGTGGAAATGAATCCGGATACTTTTCAAGAGCAGAAGAGTAAAGGGGAGCGGATTATTTACGGCGATATTACACGTGAAGAAATTTTGCATCAAACTAAAATTGAAGATGCAAATATTATTGTGTTTGCAATAAGCGACCCTGCATCTGCAAGACGCGGATTAATACAAGCAAAAATAATGAAGCCTGATATTTATGCAATAGTTAGAACAAGATTTCTTTCGGAGATTGACGAATTAATGTCAATGGGCGCAGACGAAGTAATTCCCGAAGAATTTGAAACTTCACTTCAAATATTCAGCAAAGTTCTCGAACGTTATCATATACCTTTAAATGTCATAATGCGTCAGGTTGCCTTATTGCGCGGAGAATCATACACCCTGATGCGCGCTGAAACAGCAGATATAAACTCTTTCATTCATTTAAACGAAATTCTTGCCGCAGGTTTAACCGATACATTTTACATTGAAGGAGATAACATTCATATTAATAAAACCCTTAGCGATTTAAATTTGCGAGCTAAAACTGAGGCAACAATTATTGCGATAGTGAGAGGGAAGGAAACATTGACCAATCCTTCAGGCAATGAGGTCATCAAAGTTGGAGATACATTAGTAATAACTGGAAACCACCAATCCGTTGATAGAGCATTTCAACTTTTGAATGGAAAAAAATAAAACCGTCACTTGTGATGAGAAGATTTTCAATCGTCTCAATGGTGACGGTTATTAAAAATGTACTCTCTTTTATATAACTTTAAAACATCGTAAACCGCTTTGAGTTATTTCATATTAATTGATTCTCAAAATAACAACGCGCCGATTACGTGCTCTTCCTTCTTCAGTGTTGTTAGAAGTTATCGGATATGCAGAACCGAGTCCGCTAACAGTAAATCTACTTCTCGAAATACCTTTGGAAGCAAAATAGTTTAACACAGCCTGAGCGCGGTCAAGAGATACTTTTCTGTTTGCTTCTACCGAACCGATGTTATCGGTATGCCCCTCTATTCTCCAGCGGCTCATCGGTGATGCTTTCATTACCCCAACCAACTTGTCCAATTCAGGATAAGCCGAAGGAAGTAAAGTACTGCTTCCAAATTTGAAGTTAGTGCCTGAGCTTAAAGTAAACTCTTTTATCTCTTCCTTTTTTTCAACCGGTTTCTGCTCAACAACTTTTGGACAACCAAATTCATCCACTACTTTTCCTGCTTCTGTATCGGGGCATTGATCAAGATTGTCCGGCACTCCGTCAAGATCGGAATCTAACGGGCAGCCGTTTTTATCAACTTCAACGCCGTACTTGGTGTTCGGGCATTTATCTAGATAATCAGGCACGCCGTCTGCATCAAGATCGAAAGGGCAGCCAAAATCATCCACCGCAATACCGGCAGGTGTATCGGGACAAAGATCAAGATAATCCGGTACTGTATCGCCGTCTGAATTTATCGGGCAGCCGTCTGCATCAACTTTAACATCTATTGGAGTAGCAGAACATTTGTCGAGATGATCGGGAACGCCGTCTTTATCTGTATCAACAGGGCAGCCGAATTCATCTACCTTTATTCCTATCGGCGTGTTGCTGCAAATATCTTTTGAATCGACAACGCCATCCATATCAGAATCTCTTTCGGAAAAGAAAGAATAGGATAAGCCCATCAGTCCGGTAAAGAATAAATCATTATTAGCGTTACCGAGTTTATCGTCGAGGTTATCGTTAGGACTAATCTGCACACCTCCGCTAATATTAAAACTTAAATTCTCGGTTACTAAAAACCTAAACCCAAGTTCTCCGGCATAATTTAATTCGCTTCTTTTATAATCGCCGTTTTTATTTCTTGAGAGCCGTGCAGAAAATTCGTCCTTAGGATCAAAGGCAAGATAGGATACGCCCGCGAATAGATAAGGGAAGACAGTTTTAGATGCCGCAAGAGTGTAAACCAAACCGCCGCCGCCAAAATAAATTGGGGTTGAAAATAACGCAGGACTCTGATCGTAATCTTCTCCAGATAGAAAACCTGTTCCTCCGTGTAATCTAAAGCCGAGAGAACTTTTAGTAACAGAAGGAAGAAAATACTCTATCATCGCGCGTCCCATATAATCCGGCTTTATACCGTTATAATCTGTGTGCGCAATAGCAGTTCCGGCTTCCACAGACAGAACAACTGTTCCTGAAAAGGCATCAAAACGCTGTTTTTCCTGCTGTGCGTATATTGTTACAGCAGAAAGCAAAATTAAAAATGTAAAAAAAGGTTTCATCCTTTATCCTAAGAATGTTAATGAGGCTTTTCAAAAATACTCTTTATAATTTTCATAACCAATAATTATTTAATAGATAAGCCCACTCTAATTAGCCATTTAATAATGTTGGTCATTGTCCGCTGGCTAAAGGATTAGCTTATCCCGCAAAGCGCATATGCGTCAACTTAATTTTATTAATAATTTGTGTAAATCATTAAAATATAATTGAATATGGTTACTAAATGCTTCTATTTTTTATATGGCGCTCCTAATGGAGTGCGGTTTGTTTTGGGTTATCCAGTTCTA
>MNYQ01000031.1 GCA_001873185.1 Ignavibacteria bacterium CG2_30_36_16
TGCTTGTCCATAAATTCATTCAAGAAAAAAAGCGCCGATTTTTTCTTTCCGACTAATCCGCTAACGCCCAGACCAATGTTGGCAGAATTTCCTCCTTTGGGAAACACCCAAAAGTAACCTTGAGGCGCAACATCTTTTCCGAAATAGAAATATAGAGTGTCGGCATTTACATTAATATTTGCTGCGGTAACTTGTGCGCAGCTCTCCATGTCGCGGAAATCGATGTATGTTTTTATCCCCGCCCATCTGCCTACTCTCGATTCAACCCCGTCTGCTGCAATTACAACTTTGGCAGTAACTTCTTTTTGCTCGCCTCTGTGTTCAAATTTAACGCCGCTTACTTTGTCGTTAGAAAATAATAAGCCATTTACATAAGCGCGTGTTAAGATTTCTGCACCGGCATTGGCGGCTGTTTTTGCAAGTTCGTAATCAAAAATTCTACGCTCAAGCACATAGCCGGCGTCACCAAATTCAATTATACATTCGGTTCCGTCGGGAGCATTTAATGAGAACTTACTTATCCTTGCATTAATCCATTTTTCATTGGAAGGAATAAATTCTTCCACGCCGGCTTTGCTTATAGCTTCGCCGCATCTAACCGGGCAGCCTACATCCCTGTCTTTTTCGAGTATCAAAACAGAAACACCCTTCTCTGCGGCAAAACGTGCCGCCATCGATCCGGCGGGTCCCGCACCCACAACTACAACGTCGTATTCATTTTTCATCGGCTAAAAAGTTACTCCCTCTTTATTAAATTTGATGACCTCAATCGGACAACTCCAAACACATTTTGCGCAATTTGTACAGCGTGCGTCTATTATAAAAATTTCTGCTTCCTTTAGTTCTATTGCATCCTCCGGGCAAACGCCAACACAGCAGCCGCAGAAGTCGCATTTATCCGGCAGTATTTCGATTAGCAATTTGCCTGTTCGGGCGTAACGATATTTTTTTTCCATAGGGTTCATTTGACGAGTGGGTAAAAATAACTAATGGATTATTTAATAAAAAGAAAACCTCCAAAAACAACATAAGTTTTAATAAAACTATTTTTTCTAAATTAAGCGGCGCTGTCTACAACGTTCCTTTAGTTTAAAATGTTTTTTGAACATGCTATTCGGCTAACAAATTTTCTTTATACTCCAAAAGTTTTTTCTTCTGTTCATTAGAAAGAGTAGGGAAACCGATATCAAGCTTTTGAAATGTGTTAATTAAAATTTCGGAAACAATTAGCCTCGAGTACCATTTGTTATCAGCGGGCACGACATACCACGGGGCTTGTTTTTTACTTGTAGCATTTATTGCCTCTTCATAACAAAATTGATATTTGTCCCAGTACTGTCTTTCTTCCAAATCGCCGGCGGAAAATTTCCAGTTCTTCGATTCTTTCTCAAGCCGGCTTAAAAACCTTTTCTTTTGTTCTTCTTTTGAAAGATGAAGAAATATTTTAACTATTACTGTGCCGTTTTCATAAAGATGTTTTTCAAAATCATTTATTTGTCTAAATCTTTTTTTCCAGATATCATCCTTTAATAATTCGGTGGGTATCTGATGTTTTCTTACAAGATCGTGCACGCGCACAACAAGCACATCTTCGTAATGAGAGCGGTTAAATATTCCTATTCGTCCCCGTTCGGGAACCGATCTATGAATTCGCCACAAATAATCATGCTTTAGTTCATTGTACGAAGGAGCTTTGAAACTAAAGACCTGCGTACCCTGAGGATTAAGCCCGCTCAAAACATGTTTAATTATTCCATCCTTACCGGCAGCATCCATCGCCTGAAGTATAATTAAAAACGAGTATTTATCAGATGCATATAACTTTGCCTGAAACTCGTCGAGAGTTACAATATTTTTCTTTAACTTTTCTTCTGCCTCTGCTCTTGATTTTACGAGAAGAGTTTCGTCGGTTTTGAAACCATTAAGTGAGTTTTTGTCTTTGCGAATTAAATATTTGTCAATTTTCATAATTAATCTTCCATTTAGTCGTTGATTCTTTTCTAATAACTGTTAATTTAGTGCAAAAATTTTACAAATACTTTTTAATCCGTTATAAGGAAAAATTAAATGAAGATTTTTTTACTGTGGACTTTTGCTTTGTTGATCACTCTTGCAAGCGCTTATTATCAAAGAGTAACTGGACCAACCTATCCAACGGATGGAAAAACATCAATAGACGGCGCAAATGTTGAATACACACTGCCGAGAAGCCACTCCGGTAATACAGACGAAATAATAAAAATTTCTGTTGATGATCCTTCTGTGAAGGGAATATTGGAATGGAAAAGATATAAGACTTCAGACGAATGGACAAGAGTTGATATGAATTATAAAAACGGGGAATTGTCCGCCGTACTGCCGGTGCAGCCGCCCTCCGGAAAATTACAATACCGGATGACAATTATAAAAGACAATAATTTAATAACTGTTCCGGATGAGGAACAGTTAGTTATCCGATTTAAGGGAGAAGTTCCTCTCTGGATTTTAATTCCTCATGTTATTTTTATTTTTGGGGCGATGCTGCTCTCTACCCGAACCGGGCTTGAGGTATTTAAGAAAGAACCTAAACTTAAAAAATTTACTCTGTGGACACTTGGCGTATTAATTATCGGCGGAATGATTTTTGGACCGCTTACTCAGCTTTACGCTTTTGGTGAATTATGGACGGGAGTTCCATTTGGATACGATCTAACGGATAATAAAACATTAATTGCTTTAATCGGCTGGTTGATTGCGGCGTGGGCAGTTTATAAATCGAGCAGACCCGGGTTCTGGGTAATCTTTGCTGCTGTGCTGATGTTAATAATTTTCTTAATTCCTCACAGTGTACTCGGTTCCGAACTTGATTACAATAAACTCGATCAAGAAAAGCAAAACCAGACAGAAGTAGTTGAATAAAAAAATGATACTTGAATAAATGACCGCTGTGTTTTCCGGCAGTGGACATTTTACTTGTTGTGAAAAATTTTTAATCGGTTATCAGTATTATATAAACAAATTTCTTTTTCAAATAATAACTTACTCATGATCATGAAAAAGCTCATTATACTTTTTACTGTTATTTCATTTTCGGTTTCTGCCCAAAACAACATGCAAAATTTTATCAGCTACGTAAATTCGCTTTCTACCACAAACGAAAAAAATGCCGCCGTTGACAGTTTTATGAACTTTGCTGCGCCATCCGGATTTCCATATATTGAAGGTAATCAAGCTAATTTTATCTATCGCAGTTCGGTTAATTCTGCCGCGGTTGCCGGGGATTTTAACAGTTGGGGTACCACGGCGATGAACAAACTTAACGGCACAAATTTCTTTTACTATTCCCGCCTATTTGAGATGAACGCACGCATTGATTACAAATTTGTTATTAATGGAAGTAACTGGATTCTTGACCCGCGCAACCCGAATATATGCACCGGCGGTTTTGGACCAAACAGTGAACTTGCTATGCCGGAATATGTGCAACCGTGGGAAATAAAAACTTATACCGGCGTTCCGGCAGGACAAATAGAAACACTTAATATTCACAGCACTATTGCAAACGCTAACTATGCAGTTAAAGTGTATCTTCCGCCCGGGTATGATTCAGTAAGCAAGTATCCGACGGTTTATTTTCAGGATGGTTATGAATACATAGATTTAGCCAAAGCAGCTGCGGTGTTGAATAATTTAATCGACAGCAATTTAATTAAGCCTGTCGTTGCAGTCTTCGTACGCCCCAATAACCGCAATGAAGAGTATGCCGGCAGTAAAAGAAACAGCTACAGATTATTTTTTATAAACGAACTTGTTCCTTTTATCGATTCTATTTATTCAACAAAAAAAGATGCTTCACAGAGATTAGTACTCGGCGATTCATTCGGAGGAAATATTTCTGCACTTATTAGTTATAACCATCCTGATGTTTTTGGCAATTGCGGTCTTCATTCTGCTGCATTCTGGACTAACAATTATGAAGCGTACAATCTAATAGTTAATGGCGCTCTGAAAAATATCCAATGGGTTTCAGTGTGGGGAACTTACGAAAGTTTGTTCGGCAACCTAAGAACATTTACGGACAGTATGATTCAAAAAGGATACAACTATAATCAGCTCGAACTGCCCGAGGGGCATAGCTGGGGATTATGGCGCGCG
>MNYQ01000180.1 GCA_001873185.1 Ignavibacteria bacterium CG2_30_36_16
TGTCTGAATCAACGAAATTTACTGAGTTAAGATCAGTAGTCCCGCTTGTTTGAGACACCCAATTAGTTCCACCGTTTGTGGTTTTCAATATTATACCCGAACTTCCAACCGCCCAACCGGTATTTACGTCGACAAAATCAACGGAGTAAAGAGTATTGTCAGTTCCGCTATTTTGATAGAACCAACTATTTCCTCCATCATTGCTTTTTCTAATTGTAACATTGTCTCCAACTGCCCAACCAGTATTTACGTCAACAAAATCAATTGATCTCAGCTCATACGGCATCCAATCTATATTGTCCCAATAGTTTCCGCCATTCGTCGTCTTCCGAATATGGTCTCCAACCGCCCAGCCGTTGTTTGCATTAACAAATTTCACCGCATAAATATCGTTTAATAAAAGATTTATTTGAGAATGCCAATTAGCACCGCCGTCTGTTGTCTTAAATATTAAACCCCTGTGGCCAACAATATAAGCCGTGTTTTCATCAATAGCATCAACTGAAAGGAGAGGTAGGTTAGCCCAACATTCTTGAGAAGTCCAATTTGTTCCACCATTTGTGGTTTTTAAAATCGTACCATCTATTCCAACCGCCCAACCCGTGTTCGCATCAGCAAAATTAACTGAGTATAGATGTTTTGCAGTTCTTCCGCTTGTAAGGGAAATCCAATTCGTTCCACCGTTAATCGTTTTTAAAATCGTTCCTTTATCTCCAACCGCCCAGCCGGTGTTCGCGTCGAAAAAAACAACTGAGAAGAGAGCACTACTCCAACCAGTAGTTGTTTGAGCTACCCATGTCGTTCCTGCGTCTGTGGTTTTCAAAATTCCTTGTCCAACCGTCCATCCAGTATTTGCGTCAAAGAAATGCACAGAGTAGAAGTCATAAGTTGTTCCGCTTGTTTGAGTAGTCCAATTTGTTCCTCCGTTTGTGGTTTTCAAAATTGTACCGGCAAGCCCAACTGCCCACCCGTTGTTTGCATCTACAAAATCAACCGAGAATAACCCTTCTGTTGTTCCGCTTGTTTGAGAAGTCCAATTCATTCCTCCGCTTGTGGTTTTTAAAATTGTACCGGTAAGCCCAGTTGCCCAGCCGGTATTTGCATCTACAAAATCAACCGAGAGAAGCCATTCTGTTGTACCGCTTGTTTGAGCGGCCCAATTCATTCCTCCGTTTGTAGTTTTTAATATAGTCCCGGATACTCCAACCGCACAACCGTTGTTTGCATCAGCAAAATCAACTGAGTAAAGGAATTTCGTTGTCCCGCTTGTTTGAGGGTTCCAATTTGTCCCCCCGTTAGTGGTTTTCAAAATTGTGCCATTATCACCAGCAGTCCAACCGGTGTTCTCATCTATAAAAAAAACTGAACCTAAGTCTCTAGAAGTACCGCTTGTTTGATGAATCCAGTTAGTACCATTGTCTGTTGTTTTGTAAATTGTACCCAATATACCCACGAATATCGCGGTTGTGGCGTCGAAGACATGGATATCATGAATTTTATTTCCTTGCGGCAGGGGATTTTGCCACGTCCATGTGCCCTGCGCTAATAATGAAATGCTTAGCAAGAAATGCAAAAATAAAACAAAAATAATTTGCTTTTTCATAGCAGCTCCTTTTAATTAAACTGCAGAACGGAATTTTTCCGTCCTGCCATTGTTGTTTTTTATAGAATCTTTTACTTATCATATAATACAAAATTTATTTTACGAGTATCATTTTTTTAACATTTTTAAATGAGCCTGCGCTTATTCTGTAGAAATATATTCCGGAGCTTAGTTTACTTGCGTCAAATCCCACTTGATGATAACCCGCCGGTTTTTCTTCATCAACTAATACTGCCGCAAGTTCGCCCATTACATTGTATATTTTTAATGTAACGTGAGAAGCTTCGGGCAAATCGTATTTTATTGTTGTCGATGGATTAAACGGATTGGGATAATTTTGCGATAGAACATAATCATCCGGCATACTTTCTTCATCTTCAACATCTGTAATTGATGAAGAGATACCCAAATCATCAAGATATATGTAAGACCAAACCGAATTTGCAGCATCTGCACGGAATACGATCTCAATGGTCTGACCGGCGGCAACCGATAAATCAAAGTATATATGAGTCCAATCATTAACCTGATTGTAATAACATAAATAAGTTTCCAACAATGTTTGATTAGCTACGATAACTTTAATTGTTGCGCCTACCCATAAACCTGCACACTCCGAGGTTGTGGAATTTCGGTCCTGATAGTAGGTGTGTAAATAAACATTCGGAGTAGAAGGGAGAGTAACAGTTTGAGAAATAGAATTTTGAGCGTATCCAAAACCGCCAAGCCTCCCCATATATTGTCCTGAACGCGGGTATACGGTTGGCTCTATAGATGTTGAATAAAAAAAGTCAGCCGTTCCGATTAACCCGGCGCCGTTTGATGAATAAATTCCCCAGCCTGCGCCGGGTCCTTGTTCAAAATCTCCATTAATTAAATTCTGAGATTTTGTGAAAGTTGATATCCCTATCAATAAAAGCACAAAAATAAAAAGTATTTTTTTCATTATGGTTTCCTTTTATTTTACTTACAAAAAATTGTTTTGATTTTTTCTTCATATATACTGTTTTAAATATTGCTCACTACCCCCTTAATAATTTCGGGAAGCAGATAAAGATTCTCCTTAGCAATAAGAGTTTCTGCGCCTGCTTTAAGTGACTCTTCCCATAAGTCTTCATGCGGATAGTTTGTAACTATGATGATTTTAATTTCAGGATGTGTTTTTTTAATCAGTCTGGTTGCTGTAATTCCATCCATATGATTCATTTTAATATCCATCAAAACCAAATCCGGATGAAAAACTGCACAGGCTTCGAGCGATGTGTTTCCATCCTCACATTCATGGAATTGATCAGTCTTTGCGTTGAACAAAGATCTTATCATTTTTCTTATATTTCTATTATCGTCAACTATTAAAATTTTCATTCGACTGTTTTATTTTCAAAAGAAAAATAGTTTTGACAAACGAAAAAGTGAATAAGCACCGGCTCGTATTATTATACGTGCCGGCACGTATTTTTAGTACTTTAACACTTAAATTCTTGTAAGATATGGTAGAATATTTGCAAACCGAAAGACTAAAAAGCATGAATGAATGGATGAATGTTTTTCATTCAACCATTCAATCACTCATCTCAAATAATTTGGTTCTGGCTTGTCCGGTTTAGGAAGTTTATAGATGTGTATGAATATGAAATGAACGAAGAGGCAAAAAATGTAACGCCGTTAGTTATAAAACAGCATTAGAAATAATCTTTATTTTCTAAAGCGAATTTGAGAAGAGCATTATTACCCGAAATGTTTAACTTATCGCAAATATTGGACCTATGTTTTTCTACAGTTCTATAGCTTATAAACATTAACCCGGCAATTTCTTTTGTGCTTTTTTGATTGGCTATTTGGCGAAGTATTTTCTTTTCGGCAGGAGAAAGTTTTTCAATTAATAATTTAACTTCATTTGCCGCGGAACTAAAACTTGAATGACTTATGATATCTTCCGATAAAGCTGCGCTAATAAAATGTTCTCCTTTATATACGGTTTCAACCGCATTAATAATATCTAATAGAGCCGTTTCTTTTAACACATAACCCATTACTTTTAGCCGAAGAGCTTCATCCAAAAGATCATGAGCGCTGTGCATTGTTAGGAATATAACTTTTGTTGAGAAATTCTTTTTATTAAGTTCCTTTACAATTTCAAAGCCATTCATACCGGGCATATCCAAATCCAAAATTGCTATATCCGGTTTAGAGCTTAGAATTTTTTCCAATGCTTCATCTCCGGAACTTGCTTGCTCCAATAAGTTAAAATTTTTGTTCGATCCCAACACCTTTTCTAAGCCAGCAAGAAATATTGGGTGATCATCGGCGACAACAAGATTAATCATTTTATTTTACCGGATTTAATTGAAATAATAAAATCTATTTTGGTTCCTTGCCCGGGATTGGAATCTATCACCATCGAACCGCCGAGCAATTTTACTCTTTCCGCCAAACTTGAAAAACCAAGTCCGCTCGGATTATTTTTTTCCGAACTCACGTCAAATCCTTTTCCGTCATCGGAGTAATTAATTATTATATCGTTCTCTTTCTTAAGAATTTTTAAAGCTACATTTGCGGCATTAGAGTGTTTAAGTGAATTTCCAACACATTCTTGAATTATTCTGTAAAGATGAATCTCATTTTCTTTCGAAACTGCATCGTCAAGATCATCTATCTTATAATCAAATGTTATTTGGGATGATTTGATCCCGTTATTAATTACGGAATCAATCGCTCTTGTTAAACCGATTTTTCCTAATTGGTAAGGTCTTAGGTTATACGAAATTCCTCTTACTTCGGAAATTGTTTCTGAAGTTAGCGCAAGGATTTCTTCTATTTGTTCTTTTTGAGCAGAAGGATTATTTACGCCGAGTATTGCTCTGTTTTTGATAACCACTAAATTCTGTCCAACGCTGTCGTGAAGTTCGGAGGCAATTCTCATTCTTTCGTTTTCCTGTGATTCAATCAATTGTCTTGTGAAATTTTGTTGTATGTCTTTTTCTTTTTGAATTTTATTTAACTGTCTTCTTACAACAAAAATTATTGAAGCAATTAATATCCCTATCGTCAAAGACTGAAACCAAAGCGTTAACCAGAACGGAGGAGTAATAGTTAAGCGTAATTGAATTCCAGCTTCATTCCAGAACCTGTCATTGTTGGATGCTTTTACTTTTAAAACATATTCTCCGGGTTCAACATCTGTGTAAGCTGCATACCTCCTTTTCCCGGAGTAAATCCAATTTTTATCGTACCCATCTAACATATAAGCATATTCATTTTTAGGCGAAGAAGTTAAATCAAGCGATGCAATTTCAAAAGAAAAGAAATTCTCTTTATAATCGAGGTTAATTTCTTCTCTGTCGAAATAAACTTTGTTTTGAAAAATTGCTTTGTTAAATATTTTGAAATTTGTGACTGCAATATTTGGTTCGTAAGTACTGTTGCTAATACTGTCCGGACTAAAAATCAACAACCCCTCTATTCCTCCGAAATAGAAATTCCTCTTTTTGTCCATGGCAAATGCGCCGGTGTTAAATTCATCAGTAGGCAATCCATCATTTCTATCATAGTTTTTAAATTGTTCTGTCTTTGTATCAAACTTAGAAATACCATAATTAGTTGAAAGCCATAAATTCCCTTTGTTGTCTTTGAGCATCCCGTAAACAACATTATTAGCTAATCCGTTTTTTTCTGTAAAGATTTTATATTGTTTTTTTGATCGATTGAATTTGATCAAACCGTCTCCCAATGTTCCGATCCAAAATACTGAATCGCTTTCTGCTAAAAGAGAATAAAGGACGAACTGATTATCGGGGTTGTTATTTTGTGAATCAGAAAAGAAACGTTCATAATTTTTTGTTTTTTTATCATAACAAGCTAAACCGCTTGGCGCAACTAACCAAAGTTTTTCATCTTTGTCTTCAAAAATTTGAAATATTACCACATCCTTTTTAGCATCCGGATTACCAACATTAAACGTATGATTAACGAACTCGTTCTTCTTAATATCGAAGCTATACAAACCGCCCCCATAAGTTCCGAACCATAACAAATTGTTGTCATCGAAATAAATGCTCCTGATAACAAAAACAGGGAGTGCCTCTTTTGAATTAGCGGAATATACAAATCTCTGAAAAGCGTCGCCGCGCTTATCGTAAAGGGCTAAACCGCGCTGTGTGCCAATCCAGATGCCGCCGTTACGATCTTCCGTAATTGCCCAAATCCTGTTATCGTTTATTGAGGTTTTATCAGAAATATTGTGAAAGTATTTTTTAACATTTCCGGACTTTGCAAGAATTTTATTAAGCCCGTAATCAGTTCCTATCCAGATATTGTTTTCTCTGTCAATAAAAATTGAACGAACAGAATAATTACTTAAATAATTTCGGTTAATTTTTTGAGTTAAGCTTCTAAAGCTGTATCTGTTTTTTTTCCATTTAATAACGCCGTTAGTTGATGTTCCGAACCAAATGTTGTTGTTAATATCTTCAAAAATTGACATTACATTTTTTTCTTCACCGGCGGGGTCGCTTTTCGATTCAATGTGAACTTTCGAAAAAATCTTTTTCGTAACATCAAACAGGTTAACGCCATTACCTTCAATCGCCAGCCAAATGTTATCTCTTTTATCGCAATAAATTGATATGATATTATTACCGCTTATCGAGTTATCTGCTGAAGTACTATTTTTATAAATGGTAATGACACCTGTTTTGAGATCAAGCACGTTTAAACCGCCGGTTGTTCCAATAAAGAGGTTCCCTTTTTTATCAACACAAAGAGAATTAATAAAATTTGAGCTTAATTGATTTTGGTTCCCGGTACCAATATATAGATGTTCAAATTTTTTAGTGCTTACGTTATATTTGCTAACTCCCGAACCGAAAGTGCCAATCCAAATATTTCCTGAAAAGTCTTCACAAAGCGCAGTTATATAATTACTGCTAATTGAATTTGGATTTTCGATCTCATTCATAAACCGGATTGTTTTATTTCCAATTGTTTTTATTAATCCGGAGTAGTATTCGCCAATCCAAAGTGATCCATCTTTGGCGCATAAAACTGATGATACCGAACCGATTTTATTTATGTTATAAACTGAATCCTTGATGGTAAGCCGTTTGAATTGATTGAGGCGGGGATCGTATATCGTAACGCCGTTTATTGTCCCGATAACAATTTTACCATTTTTATCTTCTGCAATGGATGATATAAAATTCCCGGATAAAGAATTTTGGTTTTTCAATTCTTTTCTAAATTTTGTGAATTGATACCCGTCGAATCTATTAAGCGCGTCTTGTGTCCCTAACCATAAAAAACCAGCGCGATCTTGTAAAATACATCTAACGTTTGCTTGGGATAAACCTTGTTCAAGAGAATAAAAATCGAATTGCCCATAAATTGGATATGCAAAATAAATGAGGAGAAAGATTACACAAAACAAAAAGGTGTTTATCTGCCGCATATTAAACTTACTTAATACTATTTTTTTTACTTATGACCTCCTGTGGTCATTTGATACTATTTCATCAAAACAAACTTTTTAACAGCATTAAATTTACCAGACTGTAACCTGTAAAAATAAACTCCGCTTGTTAACCGGTTCCCGTTGAACTCAATCTCATAAACTCCGGGCGCTTTGTTTTCATTAACGAGTGTTGCTACTTCGTTGCCGAGGAGATCATAAATTTTCAATAACACGTTTTGTACAGACGTACTGCCGTGCGTCTTCACGGAAGGAATGCCATAAGAAATTTTTGTTGTGGGATTAAACGGATTCGGGTAATTCTGATACAACTCAAACCCGACAGGGATATTTTTCACATTTGCAACAGAAGTAGTTTGCTGATGTTTGAATTCTGCGGCTGCTTCACTTAGAGTTTTGTATTTAACCCTGTTCCCATATTCGATATTAATAGAATCGAGCAGTTCCCCAATCCAACGGATAACAATTCCATTTTCATAACCCTGTCTTATGAACGGATCGTGAAGCAGAATGCAATAATATGAATTGGATAAACCAATCGTCCTTATTTCGCTTAGCGCAGATTGCATCTTTTGTTGATACAGCGATTCCGATAATTGCCAGGTGTATTCGTTATTATATTTTAAGTTATAAAGATCTTTGTAAATAAAATTTTTTGTTTCTCCGTTTGAAGATAGAAACTCAATTCCTAAATCAAGCAGCGTTTGAAATGTAATTGTATCCTGCGCATGACCCGGCGGCACAAAGCTGATTGGAAATACATTTAAACTGTCGTGCAAAATATTTAAACCGTTTATTAAAGAATCCTTTTGTTGCGAATATGGGATATTAAAGTTCTGCGCTGTGCAAAACATTTCGTGACCTGAGCTGCCGCAGATAGGACATATATGATTGTAACCGTGCAGTGCAATTTCATTCCCGCGCAAAATTGATTCTCTTAATTCTTGCTGAAGAACTCCGTTGACATTTTGAGTTTCAATTAAGCGATGCGGAATTACTGCCCATGTAACCTTGCCTCCGCGTTGTTGAACTGCATTTTCAAAATCCAAAATACGTCTTGGAAGAATAGTTGTGTTTCTTGATTGTATATCATCAACCCGAATAACAAAAAGCAAACTGTCCTGTGCAAACAAATTTTGATAGATGACTAAAACAAGCAGAAGATATTTTGTGTTTCTTAAAATCATTTAAGAATCATCATAGCTTTTGTTTCCGAAAATGTTAGTGAACTCAAACGATAGAAATATACTCCGCTCGAAAGCCTGCCTGCATCAAAGACAATCGAATGCTTACCGGCACCGAGTGTTTCATCCACCAGAGTTGCTACCTCTTTTCCTACCGCATTAAATACTTTTAGTGCAACATGCCCGACTGTTGTCAATTGCCAGCTGATGACAGTGGATGGATTAAAAGGATTTGGATAATTCTGTTTTAGTTCGAAGGAGGGAGTCATCTCTTCATCTTTCACAGAAACAGGAATAACTGTGGCAAACAAATCTAAACCAATCGTATCTGCCAAGTTGCGAGTATCCCCGGCAAGCAGTCTTAGATAAGCCGTTCCGGAGTTGAAACTATCGGCAAGCACGTGAATTGAAAAATCTCTTGTTTCACCCGGAGCAAGCGGCGAGCTGCCAAAATCAGTAGTCGTAGCAACGCTGTCAACGAAAGGCGCAAAACATCCTTGATCAAAACACATTGATGAATACCAGTTTTGCGGAAGAGAATCTATCGTCCTCTTAACAAAGAGCGTTAATGTAAGATCAGAAACATTTGTTAGTGGAACTTCAAAAACCATTTCCTCGCCAGGGCTTCCTGTCAGAGCAGTATGATCGGGAATGAATGTAAAGTTTTGCGCGTGCAGTGAAATTCCGAAAACAAAAAACAAAAAAATGCGAACAATATTTTTAGTCATCTTTTGAATACCTTATGAAAAAGCGGGATCAGCAATCGCTAACCCCGCGTTAAATTTATTTAAGAACACTCAGTTTTTTTACCGAAGAAAAACTGCCTGCATTTAGTTTATAGAAATATACTCCGGATGCAAGTGAGGAGGCATCAAAAGTAATTTCGTATCTGCCCGGTTGTTTAACTTCATCAACAAGTACCGAAACTTCCCTTCCGGTTACGTCATAAATTTTTAATGTAACCGGCGCGGTTTCGGCAATTGAATAATTAATTGTGGTTGTTGGATTAAATGGATTTGGATAGTTCTGATTTAATGCAAAATTATCCGGCACATCGTAAAAAACATTTACTATGATGGAGTACTTTGCTTTGCCGTCAAAATCAACTTGCCTTAAACGATAGTTAAATTTAGTTTTTTGTTGAAGATCCGGTTTGTCGGTAAACAGGTAATTGTGCGCTTCAGAAGAAGTGCCTCTACCTTCAACAAAACCTATTTTGATAAAGTTATTTCCGTCAAAGGATTTTTCAATTTCAAATCCCATGTTGTTAATTTCTGTAGCTGTCGTCCACGTCAACTCAACATTTTTAGCAACAACAGAGGCTACAAACGAAGTTAGCTCAACCGGCACATTTATGTCTGTTAAAGGATAGGCAAATGTTTGCCACTGGTTAGGTGTCGGAACAAAAGATGACGTTGTAGAGGGCGCTGTAGCCAAACCGCTGCCTCCTTTTCTAAATATTTCGTAAGGGAAAGTAACGCCGCCATCTGTGGAAAGTTTAACTATTAAAGAGTCTGCATAACCGGGATAAATTGCATACGCCCAATCGAATTTAATCGTGTCTGATGTTTCAATATTGTAATACACTCTCGATATCATTGAATCCTTTCTGCCGGCAGTACTGTAATCATAAAAATCCAGGCGAACAGATTTGCTTCCGCCAAAACTTGGTCCGTTCGCTCCTTCGTACTTTTCGAAAGTTATTCCACCATCAGGATTAACAACCCGCCATCCAGCCGGCGGAAAACTTGCTTCAAAAAATTCAACATTAAAGCCGCCAAGTATTTCTTTGTTGGAATTTTGAAGTGTCGAATAATGCCCATCGCTAATATCATCGGCAAAAGAACGGGCTTTAAAATCTATTGCCGGCGGAGTAACAACAAAAATGTTTTTTTCTATATGATGTCTTGCTTTGCCGCAGTTAATAACTTCTTTAGTCAAATCATTCTGAACAAACGCCGTTGTGTACATCATCGAATCAACCCAAACGATTTTATCAACTTTATAAGTATAGACAAAACTATAGTTACCAGGAGTAATATTAAAAGTTATACCTTCGGAACCCGGAAACGATTTTCTAAAAACATCATAAAAAACTTTTTCGCCGTTTGTGCCGGGCGCAGAGGCGTATGTTATTTTTCTTTCAACAGCCATTACACGTAAACGATAATCGCCAAACATCAAAGGCGCGTGAACTGTAATATTAACCGTGGCTCTAATTGAATCGCCCGCAATTCTCTCATCTGTTACTGCAATCGAAACTGGAGAACCGATAGGTTTGCGTGAGTAAAAAGCTGTAGGCAAACTTGGTGCATTTGAATATGGATAATCGGGATTCGCAACTCCATCCATAATTACATGAGGAACAGCGTTAACGCCGTAGTAATATCTTCTATCGTACGATTGAGTAGTGTTGTAAAGATACATCGGGTCGTTGCCAGGCGAAGGCCAGCCGACGTGATATTTTATTGATACAAGAGAATCGAATCTTCCTTCTATGAATGCATCAATAGTTGGATTATTAGCTGCACACGGACCGCAAGTAGAACTTGTCCACTCTTCAAGAAGCACATTACGCTGAACGCCCGGTAGTATTAAAGAATATTGATTTAGTTGATCATTCATCGGATTTTCATCGAGAGTATAATTTGACTGTGCAGATATGTTTAACGCAGTTCCGGGCGTAATCGTTATATTATCAAAAACAATTTGATACGATACGCCGCTTAATAAAGAAGGAACATGCTTAGTATTCGAATAACCGCCAGGAGAGATTGAGAGTGTTACATTAAAAGCGCTTGCCACAGCGGCTCTGCCAACATTTGTTACCGTTACTTTAGGTGCGATTGTATATGAATCGGAGCCTATCGAATAGCTTGTGTCGGCTTTAATGTTATCGATTGAACTAACGAAAATATCGTTTGAATATTGCTTACCGATATTTACGTTGTCGATGTATAAATTATTCCCGTAATTATTTACTGTTATAAAAGATAGTGAAACGCCCTCACCGGTATAGCTTTTATTTGGCTCATTAGAGCCGGGGACCTGGGAATAAATCGGTAGAGAAAATATACAAACAGAAATGATGCATGAGAGAAGTAAATGATTCTTCATAGTTCAACCTTTCATATAAGTTGGTTGTTAGTATTTATTGGTGGCATTTGACACAAGTTTTTAAAAATTAAAAACACGTTATTTGATTATTTAAATTAATCATTCTCAACGAATTTGCAAAAATAATAATGCATATTATAATGAATGAATGAAGGATTAATAATGTGGGTTCAATTTTTCAAAATAATTTTTTTTGTACAGATGCACCGCGTGCGTCTCGAAAACATGAATCGGATGTTGCGCGCGTGTCAAAATATGGGGTAAACCACAGAGACGCATGCGATGCGTCTCTACTGAAATTTTGATTATTTTATAAAAACCATACCTTTTGTTTCTGAACGGACACCAACGGTTAAATTATAATAATAAACTCCGCTTGATAATCCACTTTTGCTGCCAGCATTAAATATTACTTCGTGCGTTCCTTCGCCAAGCTCCTGATCGACCAACACACTTACAATTTCTCCAAGCGGATTAAATACGCGCAGTTTTACATTAGCACGCGATTTTAATTTAAAACGAATTGTGGTGTATGGATTAAATGGATTTGGATAATTTTGGTAGAGAGTAAAATTTTCAGGTAAATAAAATTCACCGTCTACATTGGAGGGAGCACCTTTGTAAATTATACGAAAGGCATCTGCGGCTACTGTCCCGCTTGCTAAATCGGATACCTTGATTGAAATTGATCCGTCAGAAGGGAGGTTAACGTCAGTTAAGTAATTCCACTGCCCGCCGTTTGTCTGTTGTGTTTTTTCAATTATTTTTTCATTTCCGCCGGCATTAAGAATAAAACGTGCGTTGTAAGCAAATCCCGCACTCTGAGGCCACCATGCATAAACATCATACTGCCCGGCTTGTATAAGTTCCGTATCAAACTGTGCATGTTTAGAACCATCACCTTTAGGCGTGGTTACATAATCATCGCTGTAGAATTTATTTGTGGATGTGTAACTTGTCCATGAGCCTGTGAGCATTGCATGTTTATTGTCAAGCAGAATATGTTTAGGATGGGATAATTCCAAGTACTCGGCAATAGCGTAAACAGTGCGCTCCCCAAGCTCGGCAAGGTTTTCATTATTTACCCAGATATCTGTGGAGTATTGATCATACGGAGTTTCATAAGTTAATGCCATCACAGAATCGTTGTAATTATACCACAACCAGCCTTCAGGGAAATAGGGCTTAATACTCGATTCACTAAAATCATTTTGAGTAAAATATGGATTACCTGAAGTATTTAAATATGCAAACTGATATTCTCTGCGATAAAAATAATTTGAAGTTGACTGCGCCGTATGAATCCAGAAAGTACAAAAAGCAGAAGCTTGTGAATGAAGATTAAGGAAAACTTTTACAGGTTCGATGTCATTAATTTGTTTTAAACGAGTGCGCAGCATTCTCGCTTCTTCCTGAATTGATGAATCTTCCCCCGCCCATTGCTGTTCGAGATCAACATAATTATAATTCGTTCTGCTTCTTCCATAATATACCCCTTCAGGATTTACAAACGGAATTAAATGGAAGACAAGTTTCCGCCTGTAAAAACTAATCACATCATCATCACTTAAAAGTTTTTCAACAAGACCGTCAAAATGCCACGAACTTGGGGTTTCACCGGGATGAGTTCGCGCATGTATCCAGATGTGATCCTTCAAACTATCGTCAACAGATCCATCAGTTACAGTTATTTCATGTATTGCAAGATTTCTTTCCGTGATACCGAGCGTATCTATTTTTACAAATTGGTTGGCGCTCCATTCATCTAACCGCTCCAATAAAAACGAATAATTATAAGGAGTGTAATAAGCAACGAATACAGTGTCCGCTGTATAAGTTTTTTGGAAAACATTTGTCGATGGGCTTTCTGATGCTGAGAAGCGTGTGTAATTTATATCATCGTACGAATACATAGCGCGTTTTACATCGCTGTTTGTTACATGAACGCGTAAATATTTATTAAGCACACCGGATATACGAAAGTAAAACCACCTTCCGCCGATATCTTCTCGTGTGGTCACTTCGTAATTTATAGAATCGGTTGTTGTAGCAGTATTTATATTTCCACTCTCAAAATTGGCGTCAAAAGTTACCTGCGCTAGAGCGGAAGTAGTTACAATAATTAATATTGATAGAATTTTTTTCATGATACTTTTATTTATTAAAAATTTGAAGAAATTAAATAATCCTTATTTGAATCATTTCATCTGGGCTTAAACCCAGGGTTGTTTTGTGATTGTTTATTTCCGTCCACTAAAGAGGCTGTGTTAATATTCAATAAAAACCGTTAAAACGGTTACTAATTGTTCGTTTTCGGTTTACTTTCCCATCACGCTTTGGCGGGATGGGCTTAGGATTTTCACACAGCCTCTAAAGCGGATGGCAATGTTTGTGTTTCATTCCATTCATTGGAGTGGATAAAAAAAATTGTCATACTGATAGCTCACCCACAGCCTTCAATTTTTTTTCTTTTTTCTTTTTACTTCAAATACGTTTCTCTAAATTTTAACAACACCGTACTTCGTAAACGCCTCCCCGCTTTTTTTTACCTCGTCAAACAAATCAAGATTTTTCCGCAAACGCTCTTGCAGTTTATGATACAAATGATACTGCACTGCAATGTTATTTAGAGATTTAATTTTTATTCTGTTTAATTCGAGCCTGTATTGAATATCAGTATCTTCACCAATTGAAGGCGCTTCGTATCTTTCGTCGAACCCGTTAATCCTCAGAATGTCTTCCTTATGAATTGAAAAATTACAGCCGAGAAGTCCGCGTTTTTTTTTGTTAAAATATTTTCTTAAAAAAGATTTTTTGAAATAAAAACCTTTTTCAACATCGTACGAGCCGCCGAATAAACCATCTAGTGTAAGGTTGAAGGAGTTTTCGAGAAAACCTGCTTCTATTTTTTCCGGCGTTAATAATTTTGTTATTTTATCTGAAAGATTAACGCGCCTCCCTGTTAAACAAACTCCTTTTTCAGCCGCATTTATATGCTCTTTTATAAATTCTTTATGCGGCACACAGTCGCCGTCAATAAAAATTAAATATGGCGCGCCTGCCGCCAAAATAGTTTTATTAAGCATTTTATTTTTGCGAAATCCTTTATCCTCCTGCCAGAGATGTTTTAAAGGAAATGGTATTTTGGGTGTCAACTTTTCAATCTCTTCAACAACATCTGCTTTAGAACCGTCATCTCCGACAATAATTTCAAAATCCCGGAATGTCTGCCGTTCAAACCCTGCAAAGAGAAGTTTTATATATTCAATCTTGTTATAAAAAGAAACTATTACCGAAACATCGGGCATTATTCTACTTCATCCTCTTCAATGGTTTTCCGCTTTTTAGCTTTTTCTTTTTTCCGGTTGTACGTGGTTTTGCCATCTTCAACCTTGGGCGGTTTTAGAGGAATTGGAATTCGCTTCTTCTTTTTTTTGATTTCTATTTTTTCTTTTTCTTTTTTCATCGATTAGAATATTGCATAAATAAACGGCGCCAAAGCCGAGCCCTGTGTTAATATTATTAATCCGCCGAGCAGCATAAGAAAAATTATGATAGGGGCTAACCACCATTTTTTGCGAATTTTTAAGAACTGCCACAACTCTGAAATTATAGATAATTTACTCATAACTTTCTCTGTTAAAATTGTCTTTCGTAATCAATCTGTTTTGCAGATTTTTGCTCTCTTTTTTCCCAGTAGGTTTCTTTATTTGATTTTTTTAGAATAAGAAAATTTTTCCCTGTCAACCTTGCAATCAACCCGATGGGCGTGATAACAAGATAAAACAATATTGAAAGAATGACTCTCGTCATTACCCAGCCGAGAAGTATTGCAATGGTCATCCATATTTTATTTAACGGTTTTAACATCTGCGGAATCGCAAGCCCGATAGAGGCAAAGAATAATCCCGGTGCAAGGAAATACAAATAACTTGCTTTGCCATATAAGTAAAGAATAGCGGCAATTATAACCAACACCGCTCCGATCGTTAACCCAAACTTGGTTAAATCTTTTGGCGATTCTTTTATCAGTTTTATTTCTTCTTTAATCATAATTAATCAAGCTCAAATTCTTTCTTCCAGTCAACATCATTTTCGAGTAGTTTTTGTTTTTCTTTACTCAAAAGATAATTCCCAATCACTAGATAATCCATATCCGTTCTCATAAAACATAAATATGCATCTTCCGGTGAGCAGACTATCGGCTCGCCGCGCACATTGAAAGATGTATTAATGATGACCCCGCAGCCTGTATCTTTTTCAAATTGAGAAATTAATTTGTGATAAAGAGAATTTGTTTCTTTATGAACAGTCTGCACACGGGCTGAATAATCAACGTGTGTTATTGCAGGAATATCTGATCGGACGACATTCAGTTTATCTATCCCCCATAATTTATTTTGATCTTCATTCATCAATCGCCGGCGATCTTTTTTCACATTTGCTACAAGAAGCATATAAGGGCTGTCGCAGTTCAACTCAAAATAATCGCCTACTTTTTCCGCAATCACACTCGGAGCAAAGGGTCTAAAACTTTCACGATATTTTATTTTCAAATTCATTATGCTCTGCATTTTAGAAGATCGGGCATCGCCAAGAATGGAGCGCGAACCGAGCGCACGGGGTCCAAATTCCATCCTACCGTTAAACCAGCCGATAACTTTTTCACTTGCAATTTCTGAAGCCGTTTTTTTTATTAATTCTTCTTCCTCTAGATATTCATATGGTATTTTTTTCTTTTTTAAGAATCCTGCTATTTCATCATTCTCAAATTCCGGACCAAGAAAAGAACCTTTTTGTGAATCGTTTTTATCATCCGCTTTTCTTTCGTTACCGAGATAAGAATACCACACGGTTAATGCTGACCCGATAGCGCCGCCAGCATCGCCTGCAGCAGGCTGAATCCAGATTTTTTCAAAAGGACCCTCGCGAAGCAGGCGACCATTTGCAACGCAGTTTAATGCAACACCGCCGGCAAGACAAAGATTTTTGTGCCCGGTTTCTTTATAAACATGATTACCCATTTTCATAACGACTTCTTCAGTAACTTCCTGCAGCGAACGGGCAATGTCCATTTCTTTCTGAGTCAAATTAGTTTCCGGTTTTCTTGGTGGTCCGCCAAATAATTTATGAAACTTTTCATTGGTCATCGTTAAGCCGGCGCAGTAATTAAAGTAATCCATGTTCATCCGGAATGAGCCGTCATCTTTTACATCAATAATTTCTTTGTAAATGATGTCTTTGAATTTCGGTTCGCCGTAAGGAGCCAGCCCCATTACTTTGTACTCGCCGGAGTTCACTTTAAATCCCGTGTAATATGTAAATGCGCTGTAAAGAAGTCCGAGTGAATGAGGAAATTTTATATCTGCAAAGAGTTCAATTTTATTTCCTTTGCCTGCCCCGTAACTTGTCGTTGTCCATTCGCCCACGCCATCCATCGTAAGAATGGCGGCTTCGTTAAATGGGGAAGGATAAAATGCAGATGCAGCGTGAGATTCGTGATGCTCTGGGAAAAGTATCTTCCCATCGAAGTTCAGTTCATTTTTAATAAATTCTTTCATCCACAATTTTTCTTTTATCCACAAAGGCATTGCTTTGATGAAAGATTTAATCCCGATGGGAACGTATTCTAAATAAGTTTCGAGAATACGCTCAAACTTTAAAAATGGTTTGTCATAAAAAGCAACATAGCTAAGTTTATTACCGGAAATACCAGCCTGCTTCAAACAGTATTTTATTGCATGCGACGGGAAGTTATGATCATGCTTCTTTCGTGTAAAACGTTCTTCCTGCGCGGCGGCAATTATTTCTCCGTCTTTGATAATTGCAGCGGCGCTGTCGTGATAAAATGCAGATATTCCTAAAATGTACATCGGTCAACTTAATTATTGAGTTAATAAAAATCCGTTAACTAACAGTGCTGTCGGTATTATGAAAAGAAAACTTTTAACTATTCAAGCGGCAGCAAACGGAAGATCAGTTTTTCGTCGCCTCAATCTTCTGCCAATTGGCGACGTCCAATTACACGAACCTACGATTAAGGTAAAAAATTGTGAATCAAATTTACTAAAGTGACGGTTATAAAATGAACGAATTATCGCCCCCCGATATTTAATCTTTTGGTTCTTCATAATAATGAATACCCGATTTCCAATAAGTTTTCCGCTTGGCGGCACAAAAGAAAATTTTAACAATTTATTTTACTTTTTGTCTTTTTATTTGTCCCGCCTGCCCCGACCTGGCGGGGTAGGGACAAAATATTTGTAGAATAAAATCCCACTATCTACATTAAAAGTCCCATTGGGACGAAATATTATAATTTGTTTTGGACAGATATGATGGGTCAGAAACTATTTCCATTAGTTCGTCCGTTAGCTAACGGACGGCTTGAAGAATAAACAGAACTTAGGCGAAAATTATTTCATTAAAATCATCTTCCGAACTTTAGTATAATTTCCTGCAGTAAGTTTGTACAAATACATTCCGCTTGCTAAATTGGAAGCATTGAAGCTAACTTCATAATTGCCCGATGTTTTTATTTCGTTAATTAGAGTTGCTATTTCACTTCCGAGTATGTCGTACACTTTTAACGTTACTAACTCCGGCTTGGCAATTGAATATTTTATAGTTGTAATTGGATTGAACGGATTGGGGTAGTTTTGCATTAAGTTAAATGTAAATATTTTTTCCGGAGCAGCCGATATTTTTCCAGCTTTATCTACATAGTATTCAACTTGATTGGAGGGGCCTGAATCATCTTCGCTTAAAAATACAGCGACAACTTAGTATTGCGCG
>MNYQ01000034.1 GCA_001873185.1 Ignavibacteria bacterium CG2_30_36_16
CTGTTGTATCCGGAAAAATTATGCTTCATCCGGAAGGATTTTGGGAAGCATACATGAATCCCTGGCTCAACTGGTTTTCAATTTCAACAGGATTATTTGTTACAACAATTTTTGCTTTCATTGCTTCCGTGTTTTTGATTGGCGACAGTGACAATGAAGAACTCCGCAAAGAGTTCATAGGCAAATCCCAAAAGGCTACTTTATTAATGATTGCAGCAGGCGGATTGGTGTTTGTTGCTTCAATTATTGAAAATGTGGATTTTGCTTTCGATTTTATTTCAAATCCTTTCAGTATCGGATTAATTGCTGCTGCAACTGTAGTATTGCCAATATTATGGATGGTTATTAAGCGGGGGAAAAAGTGGTCGTCGAGAATAATAACAGGCGCACAACTTCTATTTATTATCTCCGCCTTTTATGCGGTTTACTTTCCAAAGATTGTTGTATTTAAAGACGCAGAGGATTTAACTTTGTTTAATTCTGCTGCCCCGGATATTACCGTTTCGTTACTTGCATGGGCGTTGATGCTCGGTTCATTATTAATTTTCCCTGCACTTATTTACTTGCTGAGAGTTTTCAAACACCTCGAAGATAAGAATGGTTGGACGTCAACGCCATCCTAATTATAAGTTGCAGACGAAACATTTTTTAAGATAACAGAATCACTCAGCTAAGAAAGAATCATTTCCTTCATTCGAAACTTTGTCTAAAAAATCGGCGGCAAAATCCTCGATCATTTTTGCGGCTTCACTGTTTTGTGTTGAGCGGCGGTATGTATCTGCCATTTTTAGCATCACCTGATGAAAATGTTTTGACATATCATTAACCATCATTTCCTTTGTCCAAAGGTCAATGCCAAGCGTAACTTCCTCGCTTTTATCCCAAAGAGAAAGCATTAAAGTTTTTGATTCGAGTTGTCCTTCAAATCCGGAATCTGTCGCCTCCCAAAATATTTTTTCTGGAAGTTTATTATCGTCGAGTTCGACTGTCAATTTTATTAATGAAGTTTTAGCCATTGCCGATTAATTTTTGTTATTTGTTAAAACAAAGATAAAGAATAGATTAATAATCTTTATACACAGCATAACCTTTTTTTACAAGTTCGTCATTCACATTCATGTAGCTGCCGTTATCGAGTGGGAGCCAAATTTCGGCAAGATACCTTCCGTATTTTTCTCTTTTGTCTTTAATTGTTTCGATGACTAATTCTTTTTTCCAGACTAACTTCTTTAAATAATCGCGGGAAATTTTACCCGCTTCTTTTTCTTCGCCTCTTAGCTCCGGCGCATTGATCCTGTACAGTCTGAGTTTTTCACCCTTCATCCAGGTATGAAGACCAAGGTCGATATCTACGGTAACTGTATCGCCGTCATAAACTTGAGTTACAAATGCTTTGTAGTGGTACAATGTCTGTTCCATAATAAGCCTTTATTTTAATCGATGATAAAATTATATTTATGTAGTAATTAGAACCGGTAAAATATAAATGAAAAAAATCTTTGCAGCAATCAGCTTATTTATTATTCTAAATTCTTCCTCTCTTTTCGGGCAGGATGTTTTTGGTGTAGGCGCATTTATTGGCGGCGGAACAATTAAGGGCAATTCGCCAGCACAGGGAAGCTACACTGCTTCTATATTTATAGAAACGAATATGCCATTTGTGAATATTGCATTATTACGTTTAAGTTTTTTATACGCGGCGGATTTTAATTCTATTCTACCCGACAGCCGGGTAGTTTACAATTCTTTTGTAAAAGGAATAACATTAAAAATGATGTTATCGCAGTTGTTAGAAAATAATTTTTATCTCGAAGAAGGCATGGGGCTGCTTTTGTTGAACGATAGAACATTCAGCGATACAGATATAATGGATGCCGGATTAGCTGCATCATTACTTGCCGGAATTGATTTTAGGAATAATTTGGAAGCAGATGGTTTTAGGCTTGGCGCAGGCGTAGAATATGGATTAACTTTTACAAACACACTTGCAAGCTATATCTCTTTTCATTTACAAGGCGAATATTTTTTTTAACATCGGGAACGGGCTGTTGTAATTATACATTGTGAATTTTCCCGTTTCTGACGGATTAGTAATAAAGTTTTGACTTATAATTTTATGTCACTCACATTGAATAAAAAAAAAGCTGCCTTAGCAGCTTCCAAAAATCAACGATGTCTATTTCTATCCCGATCTTTTTTGTTTTTCTTCTTTGCAAAAGAAAATTTAATATCTCTTTTTTGTGAAGAAAAACTGCCTCTTTTTTTCTTGGCGCCTCTTCCGGAAGATTTCGATTTGCCGGCAGCAAGTTCAACTACAACTTCGCGCTTTTTATAAACCTGCCCCTGAAAGCTGTTTAATATTACTTCTTTAAAATCGCTGTCCACCTCGAAGAAAGAAAAATTCCTGAGAATTTCAATCTGCCCTATTTCAATCGTACGGATATCAGTAAAATCGTTTATAAGCCCGATTAAATTTTGAGGTTTAATATCATCCATCTCGCCGAGATTTATAAAGAACCGCGTATACTCGGTATCGGATTGTCCACGTGAACCTTTACCATCCATTTTAACACTAAGCTCGGGTGCATTTTGGTAATAATCGAGGAAGCGATTGAACTCAACCGAAACGAACTTTTTAATTAACTCTTCACGGTCGAGCCATTCGAGTTTTTTATAAATCGCCGGAAGGAATGAATTGATTTTCAAATCATCAACTTCAACTTTTTCCATTTTATCGATAAGATGAAAAAGCTGTTTTTCACAAATTTCTCTTCCGCCAGGAATAGGAAGAATTGAAAACTGTTTGCCGAGCTTCTTTTCAATTTGTGCGAGCTTATGTTTTTCTCTTGTACTTGAAATCATTATCGAGGTACCAGCTTTGCCTGCACGACCTGTTCTACCGCTGCGGTGTGTATAAATTTCAAGTTCTTCGGGAAAATTATAATTTATAATATGTGTAAGATCATCAACATCAAGACCCCTTGCGGCTACATCGGTTGCAACGAGTAGGGAAACATTTCTAATCCTAAATTTTCCCATCACTTTATCGCGCTGAATTTGAGTAAGGTCGCCATGAAGCGGTTCGGCATTATAACCGTCTTTCATTAATGACTCAGCAACTTCCTGTGTTTCCATTCGCGTGCGGCAAAAAACTATCCCATAAATATCGGGATGAAAATCTACTATTCTTTTTAATGCAAGGTATCTGTCTTTAGATTGAACAAGGTAAGCGATATGATTAACATTTTCGGCACCGGCGTTTCTCTTTCCAATAGTTATTTCAATAGGTTTTTTCATATACCTATTGGCTATTGTTGCGACTTCCCTTGGCATCGTAGCCGAAAACAACAACGTGTTTTTCCCTGACGGCGTTTCACTTAAAATGGATTCCAAATCTTCTCTAAAACCCATATTCAGCATTTCATCAGCTTCATCAAGAACTATTGTTCTAATTTTATCAAGCTTAACAACTTTTCTATGAATCATATCAAGAAGCCGCCCCGGTGTGGCTGAAATAATGTGTGCGCCCTTTCTAAGCATTTGAATCTGACGGTCAATGCTAGCGCCGCCAAATACTGCTGCAATTTTTATATCAGTTTTATATTTGGCATAACCGGAAAGGTCATCAGCGATTTGCAAACACAATTCTCGCGTTGGTGAAAGGATTAAATATTGTGTTTGTTTTCCTGATGAATCTACGTTCTGAATTATCGGCAAACCGAATGCTGCCGTTTTGCCTGTGCCAGTTTGTGCAAGCGCAACAATATCGTGGGTATCGTCATTTAATAAATGAGGAATTACTTCCTCCTGCACGGGCATCGGGGTTTCAAACCCCTGTTCTTTTATCGCTTTTAAAATCTTATCTTCAATTCCTAATTCTTCAAATGTCTTAGACATATATTCTTAATCTTCTTCTAATTGTTTTTGATTTATTATACATTCCAGCTAACTGCTGATAATTTAAGCTCAAGTTCTTCAAGCTCTTTGGAAATTCTTTTCCGCATTTTTTCGGTTTCTTCAATTAATT
>MNYQ01000096.1 GCA_001873185.1 Ignavibacteria bacterium CG2_30_36_16
TTTAGTGTCTGCTGAATTTGTTTTTCGCTGGCTGTGACATTTATAGATAAAGTTTTTAAGCTTAATCCAATAAGCTCATTTTTTGCAAAGCCATAAATATCGCAAGCCTTTGGATTTGCTTCGAGAATTATTTCTGTATCAGGTTCAAATATTACAATTGCATCATTAGCGGTTTCAAAAAGATTCCGGTACTGGTATTCCGATCTTTTTAATGCTTCTTCGGATTGTTTTCGTTCGGAAATATCCTGTGCAACTCCGGTGAGACCGGTTATTTTGTCGTCTTTGTAAAGTATATTAACTAAAAAGCTAAGCCAGCCAACATTACCCGTTGCGCTTACGTACCGAAAATCTAAACTTCGAGCTTGTTCATTATTTTTAAGTTGACTAAGAAAATATGAATGAACCTTTTTTCTATCATCCGGGTGAACAAACGATAAATAAAATTTTCCCATGAGATTTTCTTCATCTAAACCGAGCATAGCGCATGCTGCACGATTGGCATAGGTTATCTGTCCTCGCGTATTTGTATTGAAAAGAATTGCTTTTGTCCCCTCGGCAATTTTACGGAATTTCTCTTCCGATTCACTGATCAATGACTCGGAATATTTTCTTTCGGTAATGTCCTGTACCGCACCGTGGACGTATGAAATCCGATCACTACTCTCATCCCAAATTGGCTGCGCATAAGTTCTGAGCCAAATAATGGATCCATTTTTACTATAGATTTGCACTTCGCTAATCACTTTTTTGTTGTTCAAAAGTTTTTGAAAGTCATCAGCATCTTTTTTGCGGTCGTCCGGATGAAGCAACGCATACCAGCCGCCAATTGCTTTATATTCTTCGAATGTGTAACCGGTAATTTTTTCAAAAGCGCCCATAACCCAATCAGGCTCAACTTTTCCATCGCTGCATATCTTTGTTGAAAAGATATAATCGGAGGTTAAATAAGATATGGTTCTGAATCGTTCTTCGCTTGCACGTATAGTTTCTTCCGCTTTTTTCCGTTCGGAAATATCACGGTGAAATGCTATGACAAATTTCTCATTACCCACAGTGATCATACTTGCCGTTACTTCAAGTTGAAATGTATGACCATTTTTATGATAATGTTCGACCTCGAATGTTAAGTTTTCTCCTGCCAGAACCCTGCGCATGCGTTCCGGAAATAGTATTGAGGTTTGCGGCGTATCAAGATCATTGATGCTCATTTTCTGCATTTCCTCAACCGTGTATCCATGCATCATGGCAAACGCCTTATTTACCGCTAAGAGCTCACCCCGGAGCGAAAGATGAAATATTCCATCACTTGCTTTTTCAAAAAGATTTCTGAACCATTCCTCGCTTTTCTTTAATGCTTCCTCCGCATGTTTCCGTTCGGAAATATCGCGTGCAACCGTCCTATATTCAAGAATATTTTCTTTTTCATCACGAACAAAACGGGTATTTTGCTCAGCCCAAAAAATTATGCCGTCTTTTCTCTTTACTCTTAGTTCTATTCTTGTGTCGAATATGCCGCTTCTTTCTGCTTCAATATAATGTTCAACTACCATTCTTTGATCCACCGGAGCAACAACGCGCACGTAAGAGTGGTTCAAAATTTCCTGCGGCAGAAAGCCCGTAAATAAAAAGAAATTAGGGCTGCAGTATTTCATTTTTCCACGCTTATCCGTAATGTAAAATACATCGGTTATGTTCTCTACAAGATTGCGGAAAAGTTCTTCGCTTTCTTTAAGTTTTTGGTCTGCCTGCTTCTTCTCGGTAATGTCCTGTGCAACAGCAATAATAACGTCTTTTTCAAAATACATTCCTTTATACAGACGAACATTCTTCGGGAAAATTTCGCCATTTTTTCTTTTACCCCAGAATTCAAATTCTTGCGGATTACCTTCAAACGCTAATGCTATTTTCTTTCCAACCATTTCAAGATCATTTTTCCCCTCGGCGGAAACAAAGAGAGGATTTTTCCCGATTAACTCTTCGCTCGTGTATCCGTACATCCTTACAGCGCCGTTATTCACATCAAGGAACGTCCCATCTTTATCCTGGATGTAAATTGCTTCATCGATACTGTTAATAATTCCCCGGTATGTCTGTTCGCTGATTTTTATTTTTTCTTCCGCTTGTTTCTGACGAAGAATCATCCTTGAATTTTCAATCGCAATTGACGTGCTTGCAGCCAAATTTTGCAAAAGCATTAAATCATGTTCATCAAAACCGCCGGGCTTGTTGTGCAGTTCAAAACAACCAACTATTTCACCCTGCCCGTTTATAATTGGCGTATCTAAAAGATTATAGAATCCTAAAGTTCGCCGAATTTCCTGAATAACATGACTATCACTTTCAGTATCATTAGTTAAATATGAATTACCTGTTTCCCAAACCCAACCCGGCACTCCATAACCTTTTTCAAAACTAAAATTTATCGGCAAGACATTGCCTTTTTTAATATACTCTTTGAAGACCATTTTCCCATCCATCAACAAACCGGCAGCGCCGTCTTCTGCGCCTGTTAGTTTAATAGCCGAAAAGACAAGCTGCCGCAATACAACAGGAAGTTCGAGCACTTTATGTAATTGATGAGTGGCTTTAGTGAGCCTCTGCCAGCTTACATTAAATCTCAATAATGCTTCTTCCGTTTTTTTGCGTTCTGTAATATCTCTAAAGAAAGATTGGAAAGTACCTTCGGGCATTTTTTTAGAATTCATTTCTATAAAAATTTCAGAGCCGTCTTTTCTCAGCAATTTTCTTTCGCTTCTAATAATTACGCCGGTTTTCAGGAGGTCGTATCTAAGCGGGTTTTTTTCAAGCTCGGCTGATGGAAAAAGATCTTTTATATTTAGTTTGAGAAGTTCTTCTTTTGGATAACCTGTAAGTTCGGTTGCTTTGCTGTTCACCAAAACCAAATTACCATCAAAGTCGCCCTGGAAAAAAGCATCAACTGCAAGTTCAATAAGCAATCTATATTTTCCTTCACTCTCTTCGCTTGCTTTTTCTGCTCTCGATCTCTGAGAAGTTTCCGTTTCTAAGTTTTTTGTCCTCTCAATAACAACAGATTCTAAATGTTGTTGATATTTCTCCAACTCAATTTTGTTGAGTCTTAATTCTTCTTCTGCTTTCTCTCTTATTAGAATATTTTCGAGGAGAAGGAGGTTGTCCTTTCTTTTTCTTCTGTAGGAATAAAAAATAAAAAGAGAAACGATAATAAATAACACAGCAAGGGCTAACGCCAATTTAGTATAATTGGATTGATAGTCTTTTTCTTTGTTTAGAAGTTCAATTCTTTTTTCTTTTAGTTCAAGTTCCTTTTGAATTTCCAATTCGGCTATCATTTTTTTGTTATCGGCTGAGAAGATAGAATCCTGAAGTACACGTGCAGAGGAATAAGCGATTAAGGCATTTTGAAAATCATTATTTAACTTATATGCTTCTGAAAGCGAAAAGAGAAAATATTTCTGTTCCTCTTTTACACCAAGCGCTTTGAATTTATCTACGGCTTTAGATAAATAATCAATTGATTCTTTTAAATTATTATTCTTCGCAATAGTGGAATTTGTTCGATTTTTATCTGCAGCAATTTTAAGTTTAAGTTTACCAAGGAATCCATATTGATATGCAATGCCATACTCGTCCTTAATCTGAACGGAAAAACTTAGTGATCGTTCTAAAAAATCTTGAGCTTTCGAGTAGTTGCCAATCTCCGTATACGCTAATCCCATGTTTCCAAGAAATAAAGAGAGGTTGTATAAGTCATCTAACTTTTTAAATATTTTTATCGCCTTCTCATAAAAACCAAGTGCAGTTTTATACTCTCTTAATTCAGTATGAGCTAAACCAAGATTACCCAACTGAACGCCAAGGCTGGCGCTGTCTTTCAGTTCAGTAAATATTTTTATTGCCTTATTGAAATTTTCGATAGCATTCTTAAAATCTTTTATTGCGCTGTGTAGAATAGCCCTATAACTGTATGCTTTTGCAATCCCTCTTTTATATTTAATTTCTTCAGATATTTTTAATGAACGGTTAAAATAGCCCAGTGCTTTTGGGAAATCGGAGATAAGATAATAATCGTTGCCGATGGAGGCGAATGTGTTAGCTATTCCTACTCTATCGTTTGTTTGTTTAAAAAGGGTTAAAGCATTTTGATAGTTTTCAAGAGAAATTTTAATGTCGCCTTTAAATCTGTATGCATCGCCCAAATTAGAAAGTGCTTCCGCCTGCCCCTTTTGCCAGCCAAGTTTTTCTGCAAGACTTAACGCGGAATCAGCAAACTGAATTGCTTTATCTGATTGAGAAGGGGAGTAGTGCCAGGCAATTTCATTTAATATTTTTACCTTTGAAGTGTCGATTGTTTCTTTTGATAGTGAGATTATTAGGCGTTCAATCGGGGAATCTAAAAGATTATTTTCTTCATTCGCCGAATTTGCAATCCGGGCATTTCCTAATAAAGGATATAAGAAGAGGCAAACACAAAGTGCAAGTTTTAAATTCATCAAGCCATTGATTATAAAAGTAATTTAAAAAACATTAATCTACCTGACTATCGAAAATATACGAATAAATATAAGCATAACACATCAAGTTGCAAGTAAAAAGTATAAAATAAACTCCCGGAACATTTCTAAAATTCTTTGTTGGCTAACGGATAATGACGCAAGAGAAGAGTCATTGCGATCCGTTAGCTAACGGATAATGACACAAGAGAAAAGTCATTGCGAGTGAGGCTTTGGGAGCGAAGCAATCTCAACAAATGCATCAGATTGCTTCACTTCCCGCATGCGGGATTCGCAATGACGCAAGAGAAGAGTCATTGCGAGTGAGGCTTTGGGAGCGAAGCAATCTCAACAAATGCATCAGATTGCTTTCCGTTAGCCAATCCGTTATCTAACGGACTAACGGACAATGATGATAAAGTCATTCTTTTGATAAACAAAGGCAATTGCAAAAAGTAAAAAGCTAAAGAACCTAAATAAACCAACCACTTTATCCGATAATAAAATTAAAAATGGAATTGAACGATGAGAATCATAATGACCGGAATAATTGTTTTGGGAAGCATGATGCTGTTTAGCGCATGTTCAACAGTGCTTAACACAACGACGCAGAGTATCGAGTTAAAAACAAATCCTGCTAATGCCAAAATTTTAATTGACGGGAAAAAGTTCGGTACTTCGCCTCAAGTAGTAAATATTGAGCGCGGCGCTAATCACGTAGTTAAATTTGAGCTTGACGGATACGACGTTTATGAAACACAACTAACGAGAAAAATATCTTACCTTTACTGGTTAAATGCTCTTAATGGATTTATTCCTGGAATGGTGACAGACTGGTTCACAGGTTCAATGTACTCACTCATTCCAAATGAAATTGAAATTGAGTTAACGCCGGCAAGGTTAGAGGAAACAAAAAAGAAAAGGTAGAGATTAAAACTTCTTCACCTGTTTTTCACAGTCAATCTTTATGGCGTCTCTAAAAACCTAGTGCGGCAGGGCAAGTAAAAAGTTAAAAACATAAAAAATATCTTGGCATAAAAAACAATCCCGCATGCGGGATAAAAGTCAATACTATAGTGTCATTGCGAATGAGTCCTCGAATGAAGCAATCCCAAAGTAGAGTTTTGAGATTGCGTCGCTCGCAATGACAGTGAGGTCATTCTTTTGGCAATCAACATTTTTCTCTCACTTTTAATAGGATGCTCTTTATTTTAACAATAAATAACTCATGTTACGCAGATTGGCGGCTACCGGATGAAGTGATCTCAATTTTGAATTAAAAACAAAAGATTGCTTCACTCGAAGACTCGTTCGCAATGACTTTTTCAACTTTTAGGACAGCCCCAACAAAATTTGAATATCATATTTCGTAAGGTGAGTAATAATCAAGTTAGCGCGAAAGTTTAGCAGCCTTTTTATTTTACCAAATCGCTTATTTCGTTAAAATATTTATTCGATAATTCCTCAGCCATATTTTTGTTTTTTGCTTCTGTTATTATTCTTATAATAGGTTCCGTATTTGATTTTCGGAAGTGAACCCAGTGATCGCTAAAATCAATTCGCAGTCCGTCTTCGGAGTTAATATTTTCTTTCCGGTATCTTTCAGCTAATACATTTATTACATCATCCGGGTTTGCATTACCAAGTTCAATTTTCTTTTTTGCAATAAAATATTGAGGAAGAACTTTTTTCATTTCCGCCAGAGTGCCGCCAAATTCCAAAAGATGCTGAAGTGTTAACGCTATTCCGACAAGTGCATCCCGCCCGTAATGAAGAGCAGGAAAAATAACACCGCCGCTGCCTTCGCCGCCAATAACAGCGCCAGATTGCTGCATCTTCAAAACAACGTTTGCTTCTCCCACCGGCGAGCGTAGAACCTTACATCCAGCTTCTGCCGCTACATCTTCAACAGCGCGGGTGGTTGAGAGATTAACTGCGACATTTCCTCTTTCTTTAGAAAGTACAAAACGGACAGCTTGAGTAATCGTATTCTCTTCGCCGAACGGCTCACCTTCATTTGTGATGAGGACAAGACGATCAACGTCGGGATCAACAACTACACCAAGATCAGCATTATTATTTTTTACAGCCAATAATGTTTCGGTTAAATTTTCAGGCAGCGGTTCAGGCAGTCGTGGGAATATGCCGGTTTTTTCACAATTCATTTCTATTACTTCGCAGCCAAATTCTCTCAGAAGCTGCGGGATGCAATACACTCCCGCGCCGTTTACGCAATCAACTAATACTTTAAATTTTCTTTTTCGTATAGCGTCCCTGTCTATATATTTCATTTTCAGCACGTCATTCATGTGGCGCGAAAGCCCCTCTTTGAATTGCGTAAGCTTACCCACATGTTGCCAATTTTTAAATTCTGTTTTATCGGATTTTAATATTTCCAGCATCTGCAAATTTTCTTTAAGCGTCATAAATTCCCCTTTGCCATTTAGCAATTTTAGGGCATTCCACTCATTAGGATTGTGGCTTGCAGAAATCGCTATTCCTCCATTTGCTCTTAATGTTTTAACAGTGTATAGAACTGTTGGTGTGGGGCATATTCCAATATCTATTACATCGAAGCCTTTTGCCATTAATGTTCCGATAACAATATTGTTAACCATTTCACCTGTTATGCGGGCATCACGTCCGACAACGATTTTTCCGCCGCCAATAAAATCAGCGTACGCGGAAGTATATTTTACAAGTACATTTGGATCCAAGCCATCGCCGATGATTCCTCTAACTCCGGAAACGCTAACCATCAAAGTTGGCATACTTCCTCCTTTTTTTCTTTTAAGAATATTTTTAAGAAAAGTTTTTGTAAAAATAACATTTCAGCGGAGATAAAACTAAAATCGGGTTTTATTAATTCACCATACGCAAAACCATCGTCATTCTGAATCCATTAGTTAGCGGATACATATCAAGACTATAGAAATCCTAACAAAATATGAGATCGATTATAATGAAAATTATTTGTTTGAATGGATTGAATGAACAGACCGCTCCTACGGAGCTAGAATATTTTCTTTCTTATTCTTTCTACAAACAGAAAACTCCTACGGAG
>MNYQ01000084.1 GCA_001873185.1 Ignavibacteria bacterium CG2_30_36_16
TAAATTAAAGTTAATGCAACAATAATTGGAAGAACAACGAATAAAAGAATTTTATTGTAATCCAAATAAGATGAGGTTGCGCCAATAATCTTTTTGTCTTTACCAACTATATAAATTGAATTTTCTTTTTTGCCATCAGTTAAAATTACTCGTGTAATAGGAATTGTTTTAAAATTATATCCTTCAAGTAAAACACGTCCATCTTCCGGGACTGGTTTAACATATTCACCTAAATCTAATTCTTCCGCAATTTCAAAATATTCATTGTTCTTTTCATAATTAAACCAACTTGACTTAACCTTGTCAAAATAAGAAACAATAAAATTCTCTTCGGTTGGATTACATACAGTTATTATTTTATCACAAGAGTATAATTGGCGATAACCATTACAAGTTGAGCAAATAATTTCTCCACTTCCATTACATTTATTACAAGTAACGAGAAGCTGTCCTTGACCACTACACTTATTACATCTTTCTGTTAAATGACCGCTCGAATTACAATGTAGACACTGTACTTCCCTTGAAGAATATCCCGCACCAGCTCCAATCCTTTTGCCACCACCTACAGTTATTTGACCTTCATGTACTTTTCCGCGACCATTACACGATGGGCATTTTTTTTCAAGTATACCTTTCCCGCTACATTTATAACATTTTTCCCAATATTCGCCTTTCCCTTTGCATTTAATGCATCTTACTTTGCCTATGCTATTACAATCAGTGCACGGTAATATTTCTGCGCTGCCACCTCGTACCCATCCAAGTTCTTTCTTTTTAAATTTAGGAAGATAATCACCTTCCCATAGTTCTGATTTAGCCCATAAATCTTCTAGCTCGTCTTCAAAACCAACTTTTGAAAATATATCAGGGTCATAGGGAACGGTTTTATGTTCAATTCTTCTCGTTTCAAAATGTCGTTTCTGATTTACATTAATGGCAAATGAATTTTCTACTTGAAAAGTCATTTTGCTGAAATCAATATCCTTTTTAGAAAAGAATCCTCCTTTAACTTTTTCTTCTATAAGTTTTTTTGCTTGTTCAACACTGATAGAATTTTCTTTTACAAGAGAATGGATTTTGCTTTCAATATCTTCATCTATTTCAGATAACCATTCTGGGAAAGAAAGAATTGATTGTTCATCCATATTTTAGCTCCATTTTAATTGCCACATAACTTTTAAGTATTTTATATGTAAATGAGCAAAAAAAGAGAAAGACGAGAGTCGTAAAATCTAACTGCTCATTTGCAGGTAAAATAGTGTTGTCCCGAAATAATCGGGATAAATGCGAAACCAAACTATGTCCGTTAGCTCACGGATGTATTTAATGCGGTTTCTTTGTCTTTATTTATAAAAACATATTCTCTAAATGTTACTTGCTAAAATGTATTTAATATTTTTACTAAGTGCAAGAAATATTTTTCCCGGACGCTATTTTTTTCTCTCACCATCTTAAACACTTAAATCAAATAGCTGCACACTGAAACCCAGCGGCACAATTTACAATGCACAATTTACAATGCACAATTCACAATTCACAATTCACAATTCGCCCGTTGGTTAACAGACTTCGATAAATTAAATAATTTTTATCCGTTAGTTAACGGATTGATTAACTAATTAATGTGAGTATTGAAGCGTTTAATTATTGCCGGGTTTTATATATTTGCACAGCATACTTGGAAAAAAAAATGAAAAGATACGAAAAGCATATTTTTATTTGTGAAAACAAAAGACCCGATGATCATCCCCGCGGATGCTGCGCCCAAAAAGGCAGTAGCGAAATTAAAGAATCATTGAAACAAAAAATAAAAGCATTGGGGTTAAATACTTCGGTAAGAGCAAACACAGCAGGCTGTCTTGATGCATGTGAGTTCGGCGTTACTGTAGTTGTTTATCCCGAACAAATTTGGTACGGCGGTGTAACTTTAAGTGATGTGGATGAAATTTTAAGTTCGCACATCGTCAACAATAAACCGGTCGAAAGACTTTTCATAAAAGATAAACGATACAACAAGGATTTAATTGAAGACTGAAATAGTAAGAGCCGCAAAAATATTTAAACTTCTTAAGGAAGAGTATCCGGAAGTAAAGCCGGCATTAGAATATAAAACTCCATTTCAACTTTTAATTTCAACGATACTTTCTGCTCAATGCACGGATGAAAGAGTTAATATCGTTACCCTTTCTTTATTTAGAAAATATAAAATGCCTAAAGATTATGTTGATGCGTCCGATGAAGAACTTGAAAAGGATATTTTCTCAACCGGATTTTATAAACAAAAAACAAAAAGTATAAAACAATGCTGTCAGAAACTTTTAGATGACTACGGAGGAAAAGTGCCGGCGGATTTTGACGCTTTAACAAATCTCCCCGGAGTTGGAAGAAAAACAGCATCAGTAGTAGCCGGTAATGCTTTCGGAATTCCGGCAATTGCGGTTGATACGCATGTTAAACGATTGTCTAATCTTCTCGGATTCATCGAGTCGGATGATCCCGTTAAAATAGAATTTAGATTAAAGGAATTACTGCCCGCAGGGGACTGGATAAATTCTTCTCATTGGCTTGCAACACACGGAAGAAAAATATGTATAGCAAGAAGACCGAAATGTAGTTTTTGTGTTATCGGGAAATTGTGCCCATCGTTTCGCGATGAAAACAATGTGAGTATTAAAAAAATTAAAAAAGGAAATTAATGATGCAAGACATACACCGCAGCCGTGAATATTGTTTATCTATTTTAAAAGAATACACTAAATCAGACAGTTTGCTTAAACACGCTTTTGCTGTTGAAACTTGCGTAAAAGCTTATGCTAAAAAATTTGGTGAAGACGAAAATTTTTGGGGCAATGCAGCTTTGCTTCACGATTTTGATTATGAAATGTATCCTTCCGCCGAAGAACATCCATTTAAAGGCAATGAAATATTAAAAGAAAAAGGCTTTGATGAGGAATTTAGAAAAACCATTCTTTCTCATGCAGATTATTCGGGCGAACCGAGAGACACACTCCTCAAGAAAACTCTTTTTGCCTGTGATGAACTTGCCGGTTTTATAACAGCCGTTACTTATGTTCGTCCTAGTAGAACGGTTGATGAAGTTGAAGTGAAGTCGGTAAAGAAAAAAATGAAAGACAAAGCATTTGCACGTGCAGTAAGCAGGGAGGACATAATTAAAGGAGCCGAAGAACTCGGTGTTGATTTAGACGAACATATTTCTTTTTGCATCGAGGCGATGAGATTAAATAAAGAAGAACTTGGTTTATGATTGGTGAAATTGCAGCCAACTTTAGGTTGTACGATCAGCAAGGGATGCTTTTTGATTTATATGAAAACCTGACAAAGAAAGTACTACTCGTTTTTTATCCGAGAGATAATTCACTTGTATGCACAATGCAGTTTAAAAACTATCAATCCAATTTAGATTTATTCGACAAAAACAATATACTCCCGGTTGGGATTAATGTAGAAAACAGCAATTCTCATAAAAATTTTTGTGATAACCTCGGTTTAAAGTTCAAGCTATTGACCGATGCTGATAAAGCTGTCAGTAAAAGATTCGGCGCGCTTAATTTTCTCGGGATGAACAAGAGGAAACTTGTTCTAATCAACACAGACCGGAAAATAATTTTTGAAAAAACTACACTTGCAATAAATTTTATTGCTACAGACGATATTATCAAAGAACTTAAGTCATCAAATATCATATAATTGACTTGACAATATGATGAAATAGTAACAATTTTCGGCTGTAATTTTAAGGAGACCTTCTTAGAGATATTTGCTACGGTAACATTTAAGTGAAAAACATAATGATAACTTGTTAATATATTCGTTTTCAGTTCG
>MNYQ01000137.1 GCA_001873185.1 Ignavibacteria bacterium CG2_30_36_16
AAAACTTCTCAAGCAACTTGCTCAAATAGTAATTGACGGTAAAAAAGATGACGCAATAAGTTTAACCAATAGGCTGCTTGAGCTAAATTATCCTCCCAAAAAAATTCTTGATGACGGATTGCTGCCAGGTATGGACGTTGTTGGTGTGCGTTTCCGTGATAATATTATTTTTGTTCCTCAAGTGCTGATATCGGCTCGCGCAATGAAAAGTTCACTTGCAATACTCGAACCTCTCTTAAGTGAAGCGAAAATAGAAGGAGCGGGCACCGTGGTTATCGGGACGGTTAAAGGAGACATTCACGACATCGGGAAAAACATTGTTGCAATGATGCTGAGAAGCAACGGCTTTAAAGTAATCGATTTAGGAATTGATACTTCAATAGAAAAATTTGTAGATGCAATCCATAGAGAGAATCCTCAAATCATTGGAATGTCAGCCTTGCTTACAACAACAATGGTTTACATGAAACTTGTAATTGAGAGAATAAAACAGGATTCGCTTCCGGTAAAAGTGATGATTGGCGGTGCGCCGATATCAAGAAATTTTGCAGACCAAATAGGCGCAGACGCTTATGCCAAAAATGCATCGGAAGCCGTTATGGTTGCCCGCGAATTAATCGGAATAAAAGATAGGAACCTGCATGAGTAAATTTTTAAACGAAATAAAAAAGCCCGGAATATTTTTATGCGATGGCGCAATGGGAACCGAACTGCAAAAACGCGGATTGGCGGTTGGCGTCTGTCCGGAAGAATATAATGTGAGTAGCCCTAAAATCATAAAAGAAATTCATCAAGACTATTTTAACGCTGGCGCACGTCTCGTTGAAACAAATACATTCGGCGCAAATAGTCTCCGCTTAAAATTTTATGGATTTGAAAACCGGGTAAGAGAATTTAATATTGCAGGAGCTTTATTGGCGCGCGAAGTATGTCCGATAAATAGCTTCGTCGCGGGTTCAATCGGACCGCTTGGGGAGATGATTGAACCGCTCGGCGAGATTAGCGTACAACATGCTTATAATGTTTTTGCCGAACAAATAAAAGCTTTGCAGGAAGGCGGGGTTGATGTTTTATTTATCGAAACAATGATGGCGCTTGATGAAGCAGTTATTGCAGTTAAATCTGCAAAGGAAAATTCAAATCTTCCCGTTTCGATAACCATGACCTTTGAACTTGGTAAAGCTGGCTTACGAACCCCATGGGGAGTAGATATTAAAACTGCCTTGGATGCTTTATCCCAGCTTGGTGTTGATATTATTGGAGCAAATTGCGGTAGAGGGTTTGACGAGATGATTGAAGTTGTTAAAGAAATGAAATCGTTAACAGAACTACCGATACTAGTTCAGGCTAATGCCGGACTGCCGGAATGGGTTGATGGAGTTTCCGTTTATACAGAAACACCGGAGATGATAGCGCCAAAAGTTGAAAAAATTATTTCACTAGGAGTAAAACTTATCGGCGGATGCTGCGGCACAACTCCTGCGCATATAAAAAAAATGAATGAAGTAATTTCTAATTTGCGATGAACTTACTTCCGTTTCATGAATAGCCGCAGCTTTTAGTTTGATTTCCTCATAAAAGGATGGACTTTTTTTATTAACCAATCACATTAGAGTATCAGCAAAATAACGATTTTTCTTAATTGTCATTTCGACCCGTTAGCGTTCGACTGAGCTCACGCCGAAATCTAACGGAGAGAGATCTTTTATTTTAGAAAGATTTCTAAGTAGAAGACTCCTTCTTCCGAAGGGATGCCTTTGGCAGAAATGACAAACTCATTATTTTGCAGAAACTCTATTGAACATTAATCCATCTGAAAAATTCATAGAGGTAATATGCAAAAACCGCTGGTATGATGATGACGGAACACGAAAAGTATGTATAGCTATTTTTAAATATCCTGGTGAAGAAAGTCCAGTTATACTAAAATGCCGGCGTACATTCGGAAGAGCGTTGTATAGTATTGTCGTTTATCCGTTAGCCAACGGATTTTTTGTGTCAAGATATTTTTTATGTTTTTACTTTTAACTTTATACTTTCAACTTTTTATCCGTTAGTTAATCCGTTAACCAACGGACTCGCTGTGCTATGTTTAATTTTATAATTCCACCTCACCAATAATTTTGTCGTCTAAGACATTTTAGAAATTTTTATATGTTTCTGAGGAAACAAATAAAGTTATTTCAAGAGTGTCATCTTCTTATTCTGCATGAAATCATTCACACGTAAACTATAGATGTATACGCCACTAACCAATTTACTTGCATCAAAATTAACCGAATATTTGCCCTCTGATTGTAACTCATTAACTAATGTTATAATCTCTTGCCCTAAGAAATTATATATTTTTAATTGAACGAAACCGGTTTTTTTTATGCTGTACGATAATGTGGTAACAGGATTGAACGGGTTAGGATATGCCAGATCCAAAACATTAGAATATTCTTTAGATTCTAAATTTTGTCTCTTATGAAGAACTGCATCATCAATAGAAACGGCAGTACTAGGAACAGATATTTTTCCTTGAGTATCTAAAGCTCTAATCCTATATGATATCTCGTCTTCGAAAACTGGATTTATAGCAACGTCATAATCAACAAACCAATTAATAGAAGTCTGAGCAATATTGTTTTCCCAAATTACACCATCACCACTTCCTTCTGCTCTATCTATAATATATTTAAAGATATCATCTTCCCCATTTATGTCCCAAGTTAAAAGAGGATTGTGTGATGAATTTTCTGTCACCTGTAAATTTTGTGGTTTTGAAGGATTCCCTAAATAAGGTTCTGCGAAATAAAAATAAATATAATTAGTACCTACAATTTCAATAGTAAAATTTATCGAACTACTATTTGTTGAGCGGGGATTACTAACTGGCGACAACACATTATTAAAAGTTAGATCAAAGGCATCTTCATCGTCCCCCCATGCTGAATTTTCGTGATAAAATGGAGTACGGCAAGCATAAACTATACCTCCAACAGTTTGAGAAAAATTCATTTCATCTTTACCATTCACATTTGGAGTTGTTTGAATAAGTGATTGAGTTGAAGTATTTATACTGAAATTCCAATTCCCATCCGCACATAAAACATCAATTGTCGGTGGAAATGACGCAGCTCCTGTAACTCTATAAATATAGAAGCCAATATCGCCAGCTTTATCATGCGTACTAAGTTTTCTCCTGTTTTCCACAAGAAAATATTCAGTACTATTAATAGGGACTCTATACACTTTATCTGTTGTGATAAAATCAGTAATATAACCTAATCCATCAGTAGATTTATCTATATAGTTAATCCATCCTACTCTTTGTCTTTCCCACGAATGCATTGCTCGACTTGCATTCCAAACAGGTTTGCCGGACATTAATGCAAGATTTGAAACATAATCAATATGGCTCGCGCCAAATAAATAATGACCGATTTCATGCGCTGCAACATACAAAGTGTAATCACGCCCATTGATACCACCTTTTTGTTGAACACCACCTCCTATATTTAAACCTGAATAGTTAACAATCTGTTTACCATCAACTTTTATAGTAGCACTGACCTCTAAGTGGGCTATGCCCGAATAAGAGAAGATAGATGTTTTACGATAAATAATTAGAATAAAATCTACCTTACCATCGCTTCCAAATGCACTCTCATTTAGATTATCATATTCTCCAAAATTTACATATGGATCAACCTCCATTATAATTTCTCTATTAACTTCACCTATACTACTATAGTGATTTTCATTGTAATCCGTAGTTACTAACGAATTATAAACATCACCAATAATCTGGAATGTACCATTTGACATTTCATTGTATAATGAGATAAATTATTCCATGGATAGGTACTATTAGGTTCTGCATTTATAAAATTATTAGCCCAAGCAGGATAACTATTCCTTGGCCAACCATTATCGTTTGTGTCAGGGTCATCCTTAAATTGCGCAAAAACTATAAAGATTTTTATATTACCACTTAATGGTATAGAAGGAGCTGTAATGCCCGAAGTTGTCCCGCATAAATCATCAACACCTGCTGACAATTTTGAACTAAATAATAGGCTCAGGCATATTACGATTAATTGTAATTTAGTTTTCATGTTAAACCTTTCATTATTTTATAAAAATCATTGGTTTGGTAATTGTTTTTGAGTCGGTAATTAGAGAATAGTAATAAACACCACTTGTTAATCCTTTTGCATTAAACACCACGCTGTATTTACCGCTTGGTTTATATTCGTCAATCAAAGTAGTAACTAATCTGCCTAATACATCATAAACAATTAATTTTACATCATAATAAGAGTTGCCATGTTGGTTTTTATCTGGGAGAAAAAAATTGAGAGTTGTACTAGGGTTAAATGGATTAGGATAATTGTTGAATAAATTTAACTCAACTTGAGTTGTTGAATTTGGTAAATCAACATTTACAATTGTTCCATATTGTTTCCCGTTAATGATGGCGCCGGTAAGAATTCTTGAAGGTGATTCCTGCCAGAAACTCCACATACCTATCTTATCTGCAATATCCTCTCCCCAAAACAACGGCTCAATTTGCTGATATCTGCTTACAACTGTATCTCCTTCAATTGATAGCCATAATGTATCCAAAATCAACGTGGTTTTAGGACCGGGATAAAAAGCATAGAATGACCCTTCATAAAATGAATACTTGTAAGTACTATATCTCGTATAGAAAGGTAATTCAAGACTATCTATAGGTAATTCTTCAAGACTATCCCCGTTTTCGTTAACATCCTGAAAATCCAGCATAAATGAAACTCCACTTAATGTATCGTTTCTTTCCCATGATATAAAATTAGATGTTTGAGGACGAAAATCCACTTGCAGAGTAATCTTCTTATAATATTTTCTCCCATTTATAATACTATCCTTTACTACTTTTGTCGTAGCATAAAATTGAGGAGAATCATCAAAATAATACTGCCATACATTTCCAATATGCAATGGGTTGTAATCACGTTTGTGGCTGAAATATTTTTGCTTAAAGCTATCCGGAACATCATTCAAAACTATAATATTAATTTGTGCTATACAGAAGACATTTATCAATAGTACTAAAAATATTAATAAAGTTTTCATACATTTTCCAATGAGTAAAATTTTAACATTTCATTTTGTTTATCGGATAAAACCAGTTGAATACTAATATATCTTGCTGTTAGTAAATTTGATTTAATTCAATAGAATATTCAATTAATAATTTCCAATTACTAGTCTGCTACAAAAATCTGTTTTCAAATTCATTAAAGTTTACGAATTAAGGTTGTTAAGTGCAAATAGAAACTTGTGCTTCTATAAAAATTTTCAAGGGTGGTTGGGGTGTTTAATTAAAGAATAATTTAGTGAAATATGTCAGTCGTTTTGATAAGCTCAACGACCTGTTTCCGATATTCAGCCACGACAGACAACGAACTATATTTCAATGTATAACGGCAAAATGCTTGCACCTAAATTGAGTGATTATTATGTCATTATCCGTTTCCGTTAGTCTGTCCATTAGCTAACGGACGGAGCTTGCGGCTTAGCTAATCCCGCAAGCGGGAAAGCAATCTCATGCAATGTAATCCCGTAGACGCGGGATCGGGTACTCGCAATGGCATTAAAATATATATGTTATAGGAAGAATCGCTTAATTTAGGTGTAAGATAAGGTTTAGCACAACTTAAATTTTGAAAAAAAATTATCTGTTTAATCTGAGTTCCAATAGATTCTTATTAAAAGTTAAACCTGATATTGACGGTTGGGACGAATTCAACTTTGTTTGCGAACTGCTCCGTCCGTAAGCGTGTAGTTACTGCAATATCTTTATTATATGAAACTGCGCTCCACACAGCATCCAGCAAACTTAAAAAGTGATTGATGTATATTCCAATAACTGCCTTCGAAGCTACATTATATAATTCATTTGCTTCACCGCGCATACCGGAGTAAGATCTGTAGTTGGGAGATAATTCTGTATTGTTTATTCCGGATGTGTAATCATTCCAGCCTGCAGAGTATTGCCAATATTTGCCTATCAGTTCATAATACTGTTGATTGCCATGCCGCGGAAGTTTATGTGAACCATCTTCAAAAGAATTTAAAACATTCCAGTCCACTCTTTCCCATGAAGGCAGAGTTGCATCCGGATCAATCGGGATTTGTGCATTATGATATTGATTTAACCACTCGGCATATCTAACAACGCTCCAATTTTCATCTGCATAATTTTCAAAAATTTCTGTTTGCTTGTCTCCCTTATTATCGTAAACGATTGCTGTTGTAACTATAGCTGCTTCAAGCGCAATGAAAGCCGCGGCTTTCAAATAATCGCCAGCATAAAACTCGCCGGCGCCTGGAAGTAGAAGTGACAGCAGTCCTGCAAGCACCACAGATTTTTTACTTCCCTGAACCGGCATAACATTTATTTTAGAGATTTCAGTGTAACTCTCAAATGCAGTTTTCGTATCTGCTGCAAGACTTCCATTGAACATTTCATTTTGTGCTGCTAAAAATTGTGCGGCTAAAAATACTACCATCAACGCTAACTTTATTCTTATGCCCATATCAAACTTTCATGAGAATTATTAAAAATCAAAACCGAATAATATGCCGCCGTAAAAACGCCATTCTTTTCCGTATGTAACTGTTTCGTTCCTTACCAATCTATCTACTTTGTCAAAGCCGTATGCTGCGTTAAAGAATACGCTTGTAGGGAAGAGATAAAAAGAATTCATCTGAATTCGAACTTCAGCGCCAGCGCCTTTTTTGAAAGTGTCGAGAGCCGGAATATTTCCAGTCCAAGCATTTCCAAGATCGCCATAAACAGAAAGAAAAATTTTATCGAGATAAAGATGACCGATCTTCGTATCAATGTCCGTGAACAGCGGGAACCTATAAGTTAAATTGAGCCATCCTAATTCATTTCCGCTTATCGCATAAAACGGATATGCTTTCATTCCGATTAAACCGCCGAGATAAAAATCAAAAAAATCGGGCTGCGGCGGACCAAAAATCGTTCCTGCACGCACCTGCGCTGTTAAAACATGATCAGCCCATAAAGAAAAATGAATTCGTGAATTTAATTCGAGACGATGAAAATTAAAATTATCATATTGCGGTTTAAGCAAACCATCTTCCACCACGTATTCGCCGTCTTCATTAAATTTATTCAACTCATAATTATAAGTTAGATCCAATTGTCCGCCGCGGGGATTAATATCACTATGACGATAAGGCGCTTCAAGATTAAAACTATATTTTAACTGAAAATTTCTGCCGATCAAATATGTGTCGTCTGTTGTTGGATACAAAGTATTATCGGGTAAAATAAAACTTCCAAGCGCGGCAGAGTATCGGCTGAAGATAAATCTGAATTCGAGGTTTTGATGCTGATTAAAAATCCTGTGTTTAGCAACTACATCAACCTCGAAAAGATTGTAAGTAACATCTGTAGGAACTATGTAATCATACGTTGGCGGAAATGTGGTTGAATCTACTCCGAAGAAAATATCTACATTTGCTTTACGGCTTATGTTATAAAGTTCGAGAGCAAGTTCGGGTTTAATTCCGAGATTAAAAAGAAGCGGAAGTTTATTTCTGTAATCGAATATTAAAAATAAATCTCTTTCGAGCCTTGTATTTATTGAAGCGCCTGCAAAAAATGAGTAGCGGTTTAACATATCGCTTGAAGTTACATACAAACCCGGTTTTAATTTTTCAACAAAGGAATTTGAAGTGTTATAATTGTCATAACGTATCATCGGGAAGATAGTAAGTTTGCTGAAGGCGCCGCTGTACTTCTCTTTTTTCAAATCGGGAATTTCATAATCATTAAAATTTTTAAGCCTGTCAATGTTGAAATTAGCAATGTCCCCGTTTGGTTTGCCTTCTCCGAGCGGCGGATTGTGCAGCCAAACATAATCCGAACCCGGGAGAACTTCGTCTTGCTCATCGGGAGTAATTCTAAAAATTTTATAACCAGAGGAAACATAGCCGGCATAAATGATATTTCCCGCACTATCAATTGCTGGCATAAAGGCGCCGCCTGTTACGTTTGTTAATTGATCCGAAACTCCCGTTGAAATGTTATACCGGTAAAGATTATAAATTCCGGTTTTATCAGATGAATAAATGATGTTGCCTTCTTTATCGTAAACCGGATTTCGCTCGTCGTCTTTTGTTTCTATCACCTTACGGAAATTGCTTGCATCTACATTTACAGAGGCAATATCTCTTGTTTGATGATATGAATATCCGAAAATAATTTGCGAGTTATCATTGGAAAATTTCGGATTAAAAACCTGTTCTCCGTTCGCAAATAAGGTTAACCGCTTGAAGTTTTTCCCATCGAGATCAACAATCCCAACATTACCGGTGCCATCTTTCTGAAAGAGAAAAACAATCTTTTTCCCATCGTTAGAAACAGAAGGTTGATTGGCGCGCAAATTATAAGTTAACCTGATTTCTTCTTTTTTATCAATATCGTAAATATAAATATCGTGAACGTTAGCCCAGTTTGGATTATCATCTTCAAGTTTTGCGTAGATGATTTTATTTTGCCCCGGAATAAAACTAACGGTAGAACGAACACCGGAGGCTAATAATTTTTCTTCTTTCGTTTTTAAGTCGTAGAGATAAACAGATGATAAGCCGAAGTAATCTGCAGTTTTATTTGAGATGTAAATAAATTTGCTGCCGTCTTCGGAGTATCGCGGATAAAAATTTCCGAATCCCTCTTTTGCAACCATTTCTCCTGTAACGTTATTAGCGAGTACTTTAGCCATACGCGTACGGTAACTTTCTGTAACCATACTTTTCCATTCGTCATAAATTTCATTTCCGTCTTTGCCGAGTACATCATCAAATGCAGCATCAACGGTAAAATTAAATGGCTTACCAAGCGCTTCAGAAACTTCTCGAAGTTTACCTTCGCCATATTTTTGAGAGATGTATCGCAATAGGGCAAAACCAGAATTGTAAACTGATTCGTTGCCGAGACTCGTTTTTCCAAACACACCCATTTCGTTCCAGGTCAGCATCTTATTATCAAGCGCATAGGAACGGAGTATCATATCCCGGTGTGAGTCCCAGTTATCGTAATCAAATTCTGTACGCATATATTGGGCTGTTCCTTCGGCAAGCCAGGCAGGCATGTTAATAGTTGCTAAAGGATATGAAATTATAAAATTCGGGAAACCGTAAAGAATATCGGGGCGGCGTTCATCTTCATAATTTAGAGCTTGAAGAAAAAATGCAGGGATCGTCCGCGTCAATTTCATCGAAGCTTGTATCTGCACCAGATGTGTGAATTCATGTGAGATAACGTTTCGCAGCCAGTTATGAGCGCCGCGCAAATCAAATTCGAGCGCACTTGACCATATTTCAATTTTATTATCGAAAAAATAAGTTGCGCCGTTCGAGTAATCATCAATGTCTTTTATAACATAATGAACTGTTTCGGGTTCATAATTATAAAGCGATGTGATAGGTCCCCAGACTTCATCGCCAATTTTTGCAACGATAGAAGCAGTACGCTCCGCGCCCTCGTGGTAATGAACTTCTACATGTTCGCCTTTGATTGTAAACCAATCTAACTCCGGATGAAATTCCGTTAACTGGCAAAATGCATTAATAGAAAATATATTAAAAAGAAATAATACAAGACTTAATTTTTTCATAAAGAGGAAATATCTTTCGTCTGAAATATTAACAGCTATTACTCAAGCAAAGAATTACTTCACAACAGCTATTTTGATAATGTTTGTTTCAGTTTTGCCGCTGCTTCCGGCAGCTTCTATGCGGGCGAAATAAACGCCGCTCTGGATAGTACTTACATCCCACTTAGTTTCATTATCCAAACCTCCTGCAGCGTCTGCATTTAATTCGGCAACAAAGTCACCTGCAAGGTCGAATATTTTTATGTTTATCTTTGAGTTCTCGTTAACGTAATAACGAATGTATGTTACTGCATCATAAACAGGATTTGGATAATTATAAGCGCGGTTTTTCGGAAAAAATTCATTCACATAACTTTGAGATGAAGCCGCAGGCACAAACGATAAATTAGTAGAGCCGCCATTCTCACCGCCCCAAAATACTGTGCCTTCCGATGCACCGAATTTATAACCATAGAAATCACCTTTACTGTTTAAAGCAGCGTACGATAATTGTTTATCTTTTACAAAAGTTACGGGAACCGATGCTAATTCAGTGCCGAGAGTAATAGGAAAACCGGGGACGATTTTCCCGGATCCGCCGAAAATTGCAAACACTCTTCCATCTTTTGTGGCAGCAATTATTTCTGCTTTTTCATCTCCTTCAAAGTCAGCTACAAGCGGAGTTGATGTAAATAGTTCATCAAGAGGATCTTCAAACGGAAAATTTTCTGCAAGCGCTCCTTGAAGATTGACAGCATATAATTTGTTTTCGGAATTATAGATTATATAATTTTCACCGTCCTGCTTCACATCTCCAAGAGCAAAAGATGATATGTTACTCCCTTGCGCAGTGAATTTAGAAACTAATTTGCCTTCCGAAATAAGATAAAAATTATTTCTGCTTGTCAGCAAAATCGAGATGTACTTCCCGTTTCTATCTTTTGTTAATGCAATATCTACCGGCGCCTCGCCTTCAATTTGATATGTGTAGTTATCACTGTCAAAGTAATTAATAGAAGGTATAACGCGCCCGGATGAAATTACAAAATCCGCAACGCCGCAATAAAATAAACCATCAACCGCAATTTTTCTGATTACAAGATTTGTATCAATTACTACCGGCGGTCTCGTCTGTGATGGATCAACAGCCGGTAATCTGCCGGTTGAATAAAAGTGTATTGCACCTTTATCGGTTCCAACTAAAATCTCTCTATCTTCAGTTGGGCGTATTCTAACAACCGGGGGAGTAGTAATTTTAGCAGGCAACTCAACTGAAGCCTGATAATTAACTGCGCCGTCAGCCATATATACATTTAAGGTTGAAGATTTTGCTCCAATGAAATACTCTGTGTTATTCCAAAAAATTGCTGACGGATGATTAGCGGAAAAATTAATTAATGAAGTAGTTATTATTCCGCTGTCATTTAGAAGATGAAGGTTTTCATTATTGATTATGGCAAAGGTAACTTTATTGTCCTTTTGAAGCGCAGTAAGTTCAGCAGAATTAACAGGCATATTTATATTAGCTGCGAAGATAGGTTTAATGATTGAATCGCCGTACACGAGATTAAATGACATCCTATTTCCGATTTCGGAAAAAGCAGAAATAGAAATTAAACTATTAGCTCCGCTGTTGGAGTTTGTATTCGGTCGTGTGTTTTTATCAAACTTATTTTTAAATAGATTGGCGGGATTACTTTTATACCATAAGTCTTCTGCGAATCCTTCACCGATTACTATATCACCAAAAATAGTGTAAAACTCCTCGCCGATATCCTGAATACCGTCAGCTTCTTCTACATCAACGCCGTGGTTGTTTTTATCGTTGTTTATTGAATTAGAAGTTAGGTTGTTATTTATAATCGCCTCATCAATATGCCATATAACAATGCCGCTTCCGGGCACTGCCCAGTCGAATTCATCAACGTCAATTACTACTCCGGAAAGTGAATCAACCGAAAAGCTATAATAACCCGTAGTGTCTTTTGTGAATGTTTTTGTAAGAGTATCAAGCCCAACAATAAAAGTAACAACAGAACCGTTTGAAAGCGCATCACGGCTTCTGTTTTCAACAAGATAATACTCGGAGGAATTGATTGGTATTTTTAAAATTACAGTATCACTAATTGACGCTACAAGGTTTGTAGTGAGTGTTAAATTTTTATATTCATCGGGAGATACTACAGTGGGAGCTGCCCAGCCGAGATAAATTTTTTCCCAGGGTGAAGGTTCCGGAGGATACGTTCCGCCGTAAGCAAATATTGCCTGCCCGTCCATCAAACCAAAACGTCCTATTGCACTTAACCCGGTATTTGTATCAAACAAATCGGGCAAACCAAGATGGCTTGCAACGGAGGCAACGAGCAATCCGTTAATTGAAATTTCAAATAAAATAGTGCCGCCGAATGATTCCACTTCGCGGCTTTCTGTTTCGGGCATTATTAAGCTGTTCTTAATTTTAAAATTTCCGCTGCCAACCGGAATTCCGTCAAAATTATTGCCGTATATTTTTTTAAAAAGATTTTGTCCCATGTAAATTGATGGCAAATCTTTCTCAGTTCCAAGGCTGCCGGGAAGTGAAATATCCCTTCCAACGCCGGCGTGGAAAATGATGAAGACATCATAATCTGAAAAATGAAAACCGGGAAACAGTGCGCCGGCTTTTGACCATACTTCTGTTGCAAAATCTCCAAGTAAAGAATAGTCGTCTGATTTTGGAGGGGGTGAATAACTTCTCATAGTTTTGGAAACAGAAAATGTATCGGGCAATACAGAATAACTGATATTCAAATTTCCATTCGATACTTTACGAAAATAGTTTTTCACAAACTCAAGATGAGCTTCAAAATAAGATTTATCGTGAGGCAGAGGATCGAGAATATCTTTTCCGTAGTTATCTGAATAGATTGTTCCGAACTTTCCGGTTCCGAAAGTTGTGTTGTCTTTATCTTCCTGGAAATTTACCATTACAGCAAGCACTTTTAATGTGTCAGCTGCATTCAATTCCAATTTTGAATTTGCAGGAAAAGGATTGACATTAACAGAAAATGTTTGGGCAACAGAGCCGCCCAAACATATCATGAAAGTTAAAACTATGAGGAGGTTTTTACGCATATGATTTATATTCCTCTCGGAAAACCTCTTGTGCTTTCAGCCACTGCGCCCCATCCAATTAAAACAGTAAATCTTAATGTGTCGGAAAGAGGATGGTTTTCACCGCCTTCAAATACTGAAGTTGTTATGTAACTGAAATCGAAGCCGTAAATATCGTAGCGAATACCGGCGCCGAAAGTCATAAACTTTCTATTACCGTATGAGGGATCTTCATAGAAGAAACCTGTTCTCAGAGCAAACAAGAAATCACCCGGCGTTCCGTACCAGTACTCAAGTCCCGTAGAAGTAACTATATCTCTTAATTCTTCAGAAAAGGGTTCATCACCCCATGCCGTAAAAATTGCCTGGTACCATTCCTTAGAAGTAGAAACAGTATCGTTGTTTACATAGCTTGTTTTTTTGCTGACGAGCAATTTGCTGAAATCCAGCGTCCAGATGAGGGAATTGAAATCATCATCTAAAACTTTGTAAGCTAAACCAAAACGAAAATTTGTAGGGATTGGATCTGCCTGCGCTTGATCGATATAATAAATTTTAGGACCAAGATTGCTTAGGTTAACGCCTATACTTAATCGTCCGCCAATATCTTCATCAATAAAGGGGATTACTAATCTTTCAGGACGCCACATAGCAGCAATATCAAAACTTACAGAAGTTGCCACGCCGCTTCCCTCTTCATTTCCGGTTGGTTTGTCCGAAAGACGGCTATGTATCAATCTGAAATTAAAACCTAATCCCCAATCGGAGTGAATTTTAGTTGCATAACCAAGCGTTAGCGCTGCATCAAAAGAACGGAATGTTCCTACTACTTCAGGTCCGGATTCTAAAGTTCTCTGGAATTCGCCGAAGTTCATATAAGTTATGCTGGCAGTAACGCTTCCGTCAATTTCTTCTATATATTGTCTATATGTGAGATAATCATAAAATAAGTCGAGATTAAACTGCGGCAGCCAGTTACTGTGCGTTATACTTAATTCGGTGCCGGTTAAAAAGGCAATGCCTGCAGGGTTCCAGAAAATAGCCGCTGAGTTATCTGCCAAACCGCTGCCAGATTCGCCAATTCCGCCTGCCCTTGAATCCGGGGCAAGTAGAAGGAAAGGTACAGCAGCTTCGCCCTGGGCAAAAGCAGTTCTGTTGATTCCTATAAATGTAAGTGCAATTAGCAGCACTTTAACTAAATGATTCATGTTCATTTTCCTCCGAGTTGGATTTTTCATTTTTTCTTTCTTTTAAATTTCAAATATATATAAAATTGCAGCGAATACTTAAATTTTAAGCTTAAAAAACTTCTACCTTATCACAGCAAGTTTGCCAAGGACACTCTCGCTATATTGGCTATCGGTCGTTTTTACGATGACCTTATAAAGATACGTTCCGTTGGCAATTAGATTACCATCTTCATCTCTGCCATCCCAATCGATAGCAACAAATTTATCATTTAAACTTAAGCGTTCAATGTTTTTAATCAGTCTTCCGGCAACAGAATATACTTTTATTTTAACATCTATCATTCTGTTTAAATTCTGTTGAAATGTAAAAGTAGTGTTAGACTTAAAAGGGTTGGGGTAATTATAAACATCCCTAATAACAAGATTATCTCCCGACACAACATTAAAATATGCTGTTTCAGTAGTGAAGTTATTGAACACGTCCCACGCTTTTATTTCAATTTTATATTCGCCCAGATCTAATCCGTTAAATTTGTATTCCACTTTCCCCGATTTGCCTCCCGCATTAATATCACCCAGAAAGTATTCCGTAAAATCGATGGGATTATTTTTATCTTCATTAAGTATCCCTTCTAATTTATGACCAATGCCGGTGCCTGTTGTGTTCAACCCGCTTTCATCTTGAAGTTTAACAATTAATTTTGAGTTTGGATTAGCGAGATACGCCGCAGTGGAATTAATATCATCAAAATAAATTTCTATAGAAGGACCGCTATTATCATTAACAGCGTTAGTATCGGTTCCGCCGACTGTAAAACTGTTTGAATAACCTACTCCATCTGTGTTTTCGCCAGTGAAGTAAAGAACGATTTTACCGCGCTGATTTTCATAAGAAATATCTTTTGGAACAACAAATGAAGCATCATATTCACCGTTGGTTACTGAAATTCTGCCTCTAAAAATTTGACCGCCCTGCATTGATACCTGATGAAGAGAATCATTATCCTGTTTAAGTGTAAACTCTCTTTGGGAATCGTAAACAGATAAAATACCTTCGCCATTAAAATCATTCCAGCTCCCGCCTGAACGTGTTAAAATATGCCCTTTAATATTTACGTTGCTTAACGCTTTAATATTGGTCAATGCGTCCGGGGTTTTTCCGTTTATCGAATCAATTTTGGCAGAAAAACGGGGAACATTCAATCGAAGCGTTGGATCGCCCAATAGATGATACTTCTGATCGTTAGTGCCCGAATGTTTATCAACTTTAGTAAACATAATAATCTTCCCTAAGGGGATCATATAGTTTAAAGTGTCACGGGGAGTATCAAACATTTTATCAAACAATTTGTACATCAAAGAAATATTTTCGCCGGCAAAAACTAATCGTGAGGCGGTAAAACTTCCAATTGAACCGCCGCTCTCTTTTAAAAATAATTCTTCCGCGCCGCTTTGGAGCGAAGGCTTATCGAAATCACCGAAATCACACGTAGCGGCAGTAAGAAAAAAATAATTACTATTATTTAATTGAGGAATCGAAATATTTTTATCAAAAACTTGCTCGTGCGCCCAAACGCGCGGGTTTCCATGCCCAACATAGTTTACGATGATAGTGCCTTCATTCATTGCGTTAATAATATCTGTGTTAGCAGTTGGAATTCTCTTGCCTGAAGATGTTATAACAATCGGGTAAGCGGATAAAAATATTTTATTGAATTCGTAAGACTGCGGAACTGTCCGGGAAACACTTTCACTGGGACCTGAGTGTAAATCTCCCTCCCAATTTTCACCAATCGCATCATCAGCCACGAATGTAATTTTGTTTCGCCATGAACCTACGTTATATCCGGTTTCATATTCTTTGATTTTAGAAAGAATAATTTCAGCATCTTTTGTCGTTTGTATTGGCAATCTGCCAATAGCTAAATCAGGAAAGGAGTCATCATTGGTCGTCACTCTAACGAAATAATCATCATATGTGGACGAATTTACTTCGTGCAGACTTTCGATGGTCTGAAAAGTTATAATTAAATTTTTATTCTGATTTCCGCCTTCAATGTTTTTATAGTCGTATGTTCCATCGCCGAAAAATAAAACATACTCGGGTTCGACCTGCCAATTTTCATAAGCATATTTAATAAAATTCCTCAACGCCGAAGGGTCAGGTAATCCCCCGCTAAATTCGTTAAATATTTCATCCTGATAGACAATGACAGTTGAAATTGGAAGAGGCACTTCATTTTCTTTGTACTGCTTGAATTGTTCTGCCTGTGTTTGAAATTCTTTGTTGGCAATAATAACTAATTTTGCTCCCGGATTTATGCCCAGCACATTTGAGTTTTGAACAGGCTGCGGATTAGCCGGTGTTAACATAGCGCTCTTTTCAACCGCAATGTATTTTGAAATATTACCGGAAATTTCGGACGCTCTAAATTTGAATTCTGATCCGCTCCAAACAGAAGGATTTGTAATTTTTTTAACGGAAGAAAAATCGGATACATCAAAAACGTAAATATCGCTGCTCGTAAATCCGTTTAATGGATATTCAATTACACCGGTAGTATCATAAGAATAAAATAGTAATTCGTTACCAGCAGCGCTTAAATTTCTTGAATAGTAAATTTCGTAATAATCAAGATAACCTTTGGACGCTGGCTGTGTTGCGTTGTATGTTATTTTTAAAAGACTTCTGCTTTCGGGCAACGTGCCGGTAAATGAACCGGAAAAAGTATTCAGATATCCAGTAGAGAACTGTGACCAAGCCTGATTTTTTCGACCTAATAAATTTCCGGAATAGACAGTCGTCGAGTGCTCCTCGACAGAAAAGAGCACATTATTCATTTCGCTGTTAACGAACTGACCTTTATAATCAATTTTAGATCCTGCAATAAATCCATCAAGCAGGTTCATATATGTGCGACTACGATTAGTCTGGTCAAATTCTTCTCCGAAAAAATTTCTGCCGCTTTTCACAAGGCTGATTAATTCTTCTTGCAGATACTTGAATGCAGGAGTAGATTGCTGCACAACATCAGCAGCAGACTGTACACTGCTTTTATCTGCCATTCGTTTGCCCTGGCTGCCTCCGGAGGTTATCCAAAAATAATTTTTTAATGAATAAGGATGTGAAGCCCTCTTTATTTGCGATACGCCGGGAGTGGTATACCAAAAATCCGTTCCGCGTCCGTAGAAAAGTATATAATCTCCCTGGTCGAAGCGATTGTCTTCTTCTCCCACGACAATTATTGCATTTTCAACAAGATCAGTGGGTACAACTTCCGATGGTCTTTCCGGAAGAGTTTTACCTCCGTTGTTATAAATTTTTATTGTCTTCGGATCTACAGCCGCCGGATCAATTCCGTAAGAAGCAAGCATCTGATAAGTAATTTTATAGATCCCTTCTTTTTCAGCTTCAAACTTGTACCAGGTTCCGTTTGCAAGAACGCTGTTAACTAAAAGTGATTTGTCAAGTCTTTTTGTTTCCGACTTATGCCACCGTTGAGCAACATCAAAATTAATTACTATATCTTTTATCAAATCATCTTTGATGGGTTTAGCGTTAACGACATTAGACGGCGCATAATTTATTCGAAAAACAATTTTTGTATAAAGTTTGATAGAATTAGCCGGGGCATCGAAATAGACCGGATTAATAATGAACGATTGTACCGGAAGTCCGCGTACCGAACCGAACTCTCCAAAGTAAACCAGCTCTCCTTCTTCAGAAAAGTTATTGTATTCGGGAGATGTCACATAAGAATAATCTGTCAGTCCATCTTTGTTTTTGCTTGGCGTTGGCTGCGGAATTAGTTTGCCTTTAAGCATTTTATAAGAAGAATTGATTACATTTATCGTATTTCCAAATTCTTCAGGAACGCCGAGAGTCAAAGTTCTTACCGGTGCATCCGGCATTCCCGGTTGATGATCCAACACCGAACCGAGTTTAAATGTAACTCTTTTATAAGTTTCATTATTAAATGTAAAATCGCTTGAATCTATATATGATGGAGTATACTCGATAATAATAGATTTACTATCGGATGAGATCACCTTTATATCGCTCTGAGGATATATATAAAGGGGAATAAAAAGAAACACAAGAAATCTAGAGATTTTGCTAATCATATTAATTTAGTATTGTTGTTAATAATATATTTCCGAACTGAAAACGAATATATTA
>MNYQ01000036.1 GCA_001873185.1 Ignavibacteria bacterium CG2_30_36_16
AAGAGAATTAATATTTCCCCAACTCCACCAATAATCAGATTTTGCACTGTCTGCATAAGTGACAGCCTCATTCAAATATTTTCGATCCTTTTTTGTAATGAAAAGTTCAACAGCGCCGAGAGCAAGTTTGCCCCAAAAGTGACTATCCTGATACATACCGGACTGAACTTTATCAAGAGAAGGAATTTCATTTCGTCTGTTATATACGGCATCTGCAGCTTCGAGACATTTACCGGCAAATTCATAATCACGAAATTTTGCCGCCCAAATTCTTGATGCGAGAGCCATTACTGCCGTAAATAATCCTGCCTGGTTTTTTCCAATCCCAACATAACCGGGGCGATTGAAAGTGAGAGCATCTTCAGAAGGCATGCGAAAGCCCTGCCCGTGATCCTGCATATTTTGAACTTGCGTTAGTAAAAATCCATCAGCAATGTTACATCTAAGCATCCAATCCAATCCTACGCGTGCTTCTTCAAGTATATCCGGTGCACCGTTACTGTTATTGTCAAAGTCGAACTTTTTATTATCAAACTCATAAGCAAACAACATCATATAAGTAGCGTATGCTGTTGTCGATAAGAATTTAATATAATCTCCGGCATCATGCCAGCCGCCGGTAGCGTCGATTGGTTTGTTCGATGAGTATCCAATAACTTCGGTTACATCCTGTAGATGGCATACATCGTGCAGCAGCGGATTTGTCGGTCCGCATCTTTGAACTGAAAAAAACAGGAGAAGCGAATCCGCAACACTTTGATAAGCATTCGGGGTTATTTGAAAAGGATATGAATCGTGCCCATCATATCTTAAAATATATTTGCCGGGTTTTTTAAGTTTAGAAAAATCTGCTATTCGTGTAAACTTAAATTTATCATAAACATAAACAGAATCATTCAAGTTTCCGGTGAAAACAACATCACTGCCGGATACGGATATGATTGAAAATTGACTGCTCACGAGCGGATGCTCTGATAAAATTACCGCTGATTTGATTTCCTCAGGTAAATATCCTATCTGGTTAATCCGTATATAGACAGGATTAACCGGCACAGCATTACAACTGTGCGACAATATTAAAAGTGCAACTACGGCAAAAATTAAATTTTGGTTTTTCATCATTCGGGATTAATAATTTGGATTCAAAGATATACATTCCAGCCTAAAAGAAAAACACAAATCATTATTCAAAAGTTGGAGGTTAGAATAAATTACAATTCAACATTCAGAACCTGGCTTCATATTTTAACACCCGAGATTTTTTCCCAACAGAGTTGTTATTCTTTAAAATATTTTAAAGTAATTAATCTCCGGGGGCTAAATATTCCTTTACTTTTTCAAGTAATAAAGATTTTTCAACCGGTTTTGCGATATAACCATCAGCGCCCTTTGCCAGAAATTTTTCTTTATCTCCTTTCATTGCGTAAGCAGTAACGACAACAACGGGAAGCTTAATTTTTAATTCGTGTTTAACTATTCGTAGAACGTCATTACCATCGAGTTTACCGGGGAGGTTAATATCGAGCAGTAATAAATCAAATCTATTATTCTTTATTAATTCTAAACCTGTTTCGGCATTATCCGAAACTTCAACTTCATAAAATTCGCGTAGGTATATTTTGAATACCAATTGAGTTTCGAAGTTGTCTTCAATGATGAGTATTTTTTTCTTCAATTATTTTCCTATAAACTATAATTTCAGCAATCGCAAATATTGGCGGTGAAAATGTTAAAGAGATAAAAATAAATTAGGAGCATCTCTAAAAACAGAGTGTCATTGCGAATGAGTCCTCGAATGAAGCAATCCCAGTCTAGAATTTTGAGATTGCTTCGCTCCCAAAGCGTCGCTCGCAATGACAGTGAGGTCATTTTAATGATTTCTTTTGCAATCATCATCGTCCGTTAGCTGAAGGCTTGCCAACGGACAATGAAATGACAGAAGTAGATTTTAGTTGTTTTATTTAAAAAGTTGTTCTACATCTACAATCTTAACTTTTCCTTCTTGTATTTCGAGCGGAAAAACTTTTATATGCTTATCCTGTTCATAAACTTCCTCCGATTTGGGAGTCGCATATTCTATCGGCGATTCGGCATTCTTAACGAGCGCCTCTTTCAATTGTTCAGCTTCATTAGTGATGAAAGCAATTTGAAGGTTTTCAAACTGAAGATACTTTTTGATACTACTATTTACATCTTCAACTGTCATATTTTTTAATGCTTCTCTAAATATATCAAGATGATTACTACTGATGCCGTAGAAAGCATCGTCAAGACGGTAACCAAGCTGCTCATTTGAAGATGGAGCAAAATGAAGTATATATTTAAATAGGAAGTTTCTCGTCAATTCGAATTGTTCTTTTGTTAATCCATTCTCTACTAATAGCTGCAATTCTCTTATTGCGGCACGAAGAACAAAGTGACGTGTTTCATTGGGGACAGGGCGTATCCAGATTTCGAAAATTTGTTTTTTTCTTCCCACATTTGTCGGAGGCATCTGTCTGCTGCCACCGTTTGGGAAATTTTCAATATAACTGTAATCGCCGTAATTTAAACCGCGCGCTTCTCTAATTACGCCATATAGATGCGAGCTCGAATTGCGATGTTCTCCCATCCACGAATTTGCGACAGCAAGCGCATACCATTCTTTGTGTCCGCGCAAAACATCAATAGGAAAACCGAAAGAAATAGCAGTAGCCGAAGCTGGTTTATTCACTATAGTAACATTCAATCCTTCAATTTTTGGGGGAACCGGGACCGGGTTGTTTACTTTTTCTCCTTCGGGAAGTTTTGCTAAATCGTTTTGTATCCGTGTGACAAATTGATCGTTAAATCCCCCGCCAATGCCAGGAATAAAATTAGAACGATTGAAATATTTTTTATAAAAATCTTTTATATCATCAATAGTGATGCTGTTAATCCCCGTAATTGTACCGGAGATTATATGACCATAAGTGGTGCCCTTAAAGATTTCATTATAAAGGACTGCTTTTCCGAGTTCTTCATCGCTCGAGTATTTTAATGTTGTATTCAAATAGTTGAGAGTGTTTGATTTTATTCTGTTAAAATCTTCCTCTTTAAAAGCGGGGCGAAGTAGCGCATCCATAAACAACGGATAGTATTTATCAATATTGTCTTTATGAACTCTTCCCGTAAAAGTTACGGTTTCCACAGAAGGCAAAACGTTGTAACCCGCAGCAAGAGGATACAGTTTTTCGAGTATTGTTTCGTATGAATTTGTTTCGGTGCTTCCATCGCTTAACATTTGAGATGTTATATAAGCCAAACCTTCTTTGCCTGCGGGATCGTTTTGAGATCCGGCAAAAAACATAATCTTTATCGAAACAGTAGGATCAGCACTAACTTGTAAAAGAACCGGTTTATTATTGTGTTGAGCGAACAAAGTAAACACAAATATAGCCATTAAACTAACTACTAAAATCTTCTTCATTATTTTCCTCCTTTCAAAATTACTTCGTTGCGACGATTTTCCTCGAAATAAAGTTGTGCCGCCTTCATAACATCTTCTGTAGTAATTTCCATTAGGTTGTTGTAAAATGTATCGACTACGTTTATATCTCCGGTTAGAGCTATAAACCTTGCAAGTCCGCCTGCAACATCATCCGGTGTATCAAGATTCATTAAGAAGGAATATTTCATATTACTTTTTAAGTCGCTTAATTTCTTTTCATCAACCTTGTTGTACTTAAAATGCTCCAAAGTTTTCTGAATTTCCTGACGAACGTAATCTATGTCATCCGGGTTTTTTACCATCGAATATATATAAAACAAACCGGCATCTCTGCTCATACCGGGGTTTGCAGCAAGCATCTGTACTTTTTGTTCGGTCAAGAAAAGTTTTTGATAAAGTTCACTTGTTTCACCGAATGCAAGATCTGCCAAAAACATTGAGGCTAAATAATTTTTGTTCCCGGCGTCGAAGGCATCGTTTTTATAAGCTTGAAGAAGCAATGGAAGCGTTCTTCCTTCGTAAGTTACTTCTGCGCTGCGTGCCTCTTTCTGCGGCGGTTCCTGTTCAATCTTAGGCGAT
>MNYQ01000081.1 GCA_001873185.1 Ignavibacteria bacterium CG2_30_36_16
ATATAGGTCTTAGCAATAGCATAAGAAAATTCTAAGGTATCATTTGAAATAACTGTGTATCCAAGTTTTTTGAAGTGTCCGCCAACAGCAGAAGTTCCAGCAAATAAATCTACAAAATTCGATTTTCCATTAACTCCTGTTCTCATAACAGCCTGTTCAATAAAAGGTAATAATTTTGATTTTGCGCCGTAGTATTTCATTTATACATTTCTAATTTTTTCAAAATAAATTTACGCAAAGAAAGATTACCATGAAACAATTTTGTAATCAGCGCCCGGTTTATAACCAAGAAATTCTTCCGGTGATTTTACAGATTGGGCAGTAATTTGGATCAACGAGAAAAGAAACAGAAAGAAAGTAGAGCGAAATTTCATACAGACTCCAGGAAATTTTTTATTCGGAGAAAATAATAATAAGATTTTCTCACTGTATCAAATTTCTAAAGTTTTAAATTGAAAAGTAAATTACTTTAAACTACTAGATAACAGACAGCCATTCATCTTTCTTCATTCTATAAATTCATTTGTTTCATTAATATGCTGACCTACATTGTAAGAACTTAAGTATTAACGCGCTAGAATAATTTGCTGAGTGCTTTTGGGTAGTAAATAGCACAATATAAAATGTAATCAAAAAGCTGTTGTTTTATTTGGCAGTAACCAATATTAAGATTATTTTACCACCTAATTTCTTGCCAATATTGCTTAAAAAATGCTTCAACAAAAACACATAGTAGAATCCCATCCTCTTCCAGAAAAACTGAGTAAGGTTATAGAATACTATAGCACAACAAATCCAGTGCACTTCTATAGTTTAACAAATCAACTACCCCTTGAAGACTTAGCTTATGTAAAAAAAGTTGAGGAACACCTCTTTAGCTTTAATCAACTAATGATAGAAATGGGTAAGGATTTTAATTACGGATTGGATTGTTATAGTCGTAAAATATGCGATATAATTGAAGAGCAGATTCAGTTCACGCATAACGGCATGTATAGCCATTCGTCCTTTGATGAAGTTAATAAAAACGTATATAACAATCCGGTAGTTATGGAATACCACACTATCGGATTGCTGTTGATGCAAATACTTAGAGTGAATAATTATAAAAAATTAAATGACTTTATTTCCATAATTGCGAAAAGAAAAAAAACGATAAAAAAATATCTGGAAATTGCAGGCGGGCATGGATTATACACAATGGAAGTATGCAAAATATTGCAACATAATGCTGTTATTGACTTTATAGATATTAGTGAAGTTTCAATTCAGATTGCTAAATCTTTTCTGAAAGGATGAAATGTCCGATTTCATCATCAGAATATTTTTAATTACGAACCGGGAATAAAATACGACTTTATAACGTTAGGCGAAATTCTTGAGCATATCGAGGACCCCAGAGAACTTCTTCTGAAAACGAAAAGAATGTTAACTGATGAAGGTCTTTGTTTCATTACAATTCCTATAAATATGCCCGCAATAGATCACATATATCTATTCAAAGACAAACATGAAATACGGACAATGATATGCAACGCCGGATTAAAAATTGTCGGAGATTTTGTAGCTCCTGAATATAAGGGTAATCATCATAACCAGGCAAACCTTCCGCATTCGTATTGGGCAATAGTCTCAAAGTAAAAAGAAGCAACAGACCAATTAAGAATTTTTATAAAGAGTACTTTAAGAAAAAAGAGGGGCTGTAATTACGCCCCAATCCTTATGACGTAATTTCTTTCTTATCGAATTATCATCATCTTTTTAGTTGAAGAAAAACTTCCGGATTCTAATCTATAGAAATAAACTCCGCTTGCAAGGTTGCTTCCGTTAAAATCCACTTCATAATTACCGGGAGATAATTCGTTATTGATGAGCGTGGTTATCTCACGTCCGAGCAGATCGTAAACTTTAATTGTTACTAAACTCACACTTTGTCCCTCACTTTCGGAATGAGAAGGAAGAGAAAATTTTATTTTTGTAGCAGGATTAAACGGGTTAGGATAGTTTTGTTCGAGTTTAAAATCGTTAACTGACATTTCATCGGTCTTAACGGCATTAATAATAAGATACATCATATACACCGAATTGTTTTCGGTAGCAAGATGAAGATAACCATGCGTAAAGTTTACCATATCGTTCACTTTTTTTGATGGCAAACCGATATTAAAATCTATCCAGTTGCCGCGCAAATGATAATTAGCAAACACTCCGTCATTGTGTGATGCTGCAATTAGTGACCACCAATCATATGCAAGAGCAAAAATTTCTATTGAGTCTAATCCCCAGTCTGTCCATGTGTAGCCGAAGTCCGTACTCTTTTTTACACCGGTACCCGCTGCAAACATGTATGCTGGGTAAGCTTCCGCAATTAGAATGTCGTGAAAAGTTTTTCCCGGCAGCGTAGATATATATTCAAGAGACCAGCCGCCGTCTTTGCTTTTGAATAATTGGTTGTCGTCAATTATAAAATATAAAGTATCAACCTTTTCGGGTGGTTCATAGCCGTTAAATTTTTTCCTGAATGTTGAAAGTACCGGCTGCCAGGTTCCCGAATCGCCGTTTGCAAGGGAGACAAACATTCCGTAGGAATTGCTGTCATTATCGGTAAGAGCAAAAATAATATTTGTGCTGTCCTCTCTTGTATAAAAAGCATTTATTTTTCCAGTACCATCGGGAGTAAAAAACACAGGTTTAAAAGTTTTCCCGTTATCAATTGATCGATAGAAAAGAGAAGCCCCGTTATCTTTCATCTCTACGGCAATGACCAAACTGTCTCCCAAATACCTGTTGCAGTAAATTTTGTAAATTTCAGGTCCAGCCTGCGAATACAGATCGCTTGTCGTCCATTCAAAAGCATCACTTTTTTGTACTCCTTTGGATGTACCGATGAAAAGATTATCATCCCAATAGACTGATTTTTTTGCGATCGATTTTACGGATTGATTATTGGGACCAAAATGCTGCCAGTCATCATTTGTTACTGTAGCTCTAAATATTCCTTCAGTTGTTCCGGCATAAATATTTTCACCCTTAACGGCAAGGGATATCGTCTTTAATGTTTTTAGAACACCGCTGTCGGTATACGCGAGCATGTTAGAAAACTTAAACCAAACTTCGCCGCCGTTTACGGTTTTATAAACGCCGTCATCGGTGGCGGCAAACGCTGTAGCCGGGTTTGTATCATACAATACCAAATCATGGGTTAAACCCTGCGGCAATCCAACAGATGAAGAATCCCAGCTTATACCATTATCGTCTGATGAATAAATAATATTACTGATTGCGTTTGACGCATAAATTTTACCGAACATACCGCTGCCTAAACTGATATTGCTTACGGGCGCAGAGAGAAGCGTATCAACAATTCCATTTAATGCGGCTAAGAATAAGCCTGTTTCTGTTCCTATAAGAACAAGCGTATCGTTTCCTGATAAAGGGTATACCTCATAAATTTTTCCTAAAGCAGGATTAAATTGCTGCCAATTATAATCTCCATCCGTTGCGTAAAAAATGCTCGAATCAGACCAGAGAAATATTTTTGCTGGCAAAAGACTACTTATGCTAATGCCATTGATAGATTTTCCCGGTGCAAACAAATTAGCCCAGTGATATCCGTTATCCATGGTGTATTTAAGAGAGTCATTTGAAACTGCAAACAATATATTTTGAGAAGGATGATATTCAATTGCGCTGACGCTTTCGTTCTTAAGGAGGTCAACCCATTCATACAAATAAATCGATCCGGTTTTATTGGCTGATAGTGCAATTTGATTATTGTTTGAAATGGTTATATCAGTTACGTTTCCGCCGAATGGACCGTACTGATACCAGATATTCCATATATTTTGTGAAAAGACCGGAGTATTAAGGAAGATAAAAAAAATCAAAATAGAAAAATATTTTTTCATGATAGCTCCTATTTGTTGAGTTGTTTAGAAAGAAAATATTAATAGAGATTATAGTTTATTTCATCTCATCAAAATCATTTTCTTTGTTTGTGAAAAACTTCCCGCATCTAATCTATAGAAATAAACTCCGCTTGTTAGATTTCTTCCATCAAAATTTACATCGTGACTTCCGGGAGATAATTCTTTGTTGATTAAAGTTTTTATTTCGCGTCCGAGTACATCATAAACTTTAAGAGTTGCCAACCTCACCCCCCGCCCCTCTCCTTCAAAGGGAGAGGGGAGAGTAAATTTAATTTTTGTAGCCGGGTTAAACGGGTTTGGGTAGTTTTGTTCCAAACCAAATGATAATTCTCGTTCATTTCCATCATGAACATTTATTGTCGGGTCCCATTTAAGTATGTAAAATTCATCATCTGACGGCTCAGAGACATAATGAGGAACAATTCCTTTGTCTCGTGTAATTAACCTGTATCTAAGAATATAACCGTTTCGCAAAAGGTCTGTATTAAGTACTATTCTAAAATTATTTGTTCCAGTAACATTGAACCCGTAGGTATTTAAAAGCGGTATTGTATCATTTCCTTTTATATAATACCCTTTTATCCATACTGAATCAATAAAACTAAATGATCTGGGCGGATATGAATAATAATGATTGATCGTCATATTCATTTCGTGTACTGAATCAGAAGCCAATGCTGCGGGTTCATAAATTATCTGCGGATCATACGGGTAATCATATAATACAGGCGTACCAAGCGAATCGTATAAGATGCATTGAATTAATTTAGTCGTGTCCCACGACCAATCACGAACTTTAACTTCAAGCGTCTTTCCGATTCCTTCAATATATTCTACAGAAGGGAAGGAATAATAACCTTTGGCTTTTCGGTCAGAGCCAAAAATATTGAATATCCGGCTGCTGGCTTCAACATAATTATCAAGCGGATAAAGAGTCCCGGGCGGATAAGAAAAATCAATTACTTTCTTTTCAGCAGAATCCTGCCACATTGTAATGGTTTTAGCACTTTCTGAATAGTTTATCCATCCGATTGTGTCTAAATAAAAGTATTTTTTATAGTTAATCAGCGAATCTTTTGTAACTGACGCTTTTTTTAATTTTATACCTGAGGGACCAATCCAGATTGAAAAGTGATTGAGATACAGCCATTGATTGCCCGTTTTTAGGGGGAGATAATTTGTGCCGATGTAATTTTCTGGTACTTCGCCGCCGGCATCATATCGTAATAAGGAATAGTCTCCAAATATAAAAATAAAATTTGCAGATGATCTGATCTTATTATTAAAAGAATAATACTCCGCAGCATTTTTTATTGTTCCCCAGGTATAACCTTCATTAGTTGATTTATAAAACTTATCAAATCCGATATAAAAATTGTTGTTTGAATCGATAGAGACAGAAATGAAACCATACCATAAATCGATGTGCCTTATCGTTGTTCCGTTCTGATCATAACAATAATAACCACTTTCATGTGTAAAATGAATATTATTATTTTGATCGAAAGCAATGTCTATTGAATAATCTAAATGTCCGCCGGTAAACAACGGAAGCCATGCATTCCCTCCATTTGAGGATTTAAATATTCCGGTTGCGCTTACGGCGACAAAATAATTTCCGAGAGGATCAATCGCTGTTTTTTGAATACCCCCATAATATGATGATTGATAAACCATATTCCAGTTGTTTCCTTCATCAGTTGATTTATAAACCACCCCTCCCGATGTTCCAACCAGTATGCTCCCGGCTTCATCAGCGGCAATGCTGGTTATTACATCATTAATAATTAAACTGCATAAAATCCATGTAGCCCCTTCATCGGAAGATCGGTACAATTTGTAATCCTGGTTTGAAGCATAAAAAGAATTTTGTCCTTCTACAATTAAAGAAAACGAATTATTGCTTATGGCATTCCAGGTATTCCCCTCGTCGGTAGAAATAATAATTCCCTGCTCATTTGAGATCAAACATTTTCCAGATTTTGTTACCAGAAAACCGGATATACCTCCGGAATAAACAGTATCCCATTTTGTTGAAAACTGAGATAGCGCATGACAGCTTACAAATAATGTTAATAATAGGGCGATTAAAAATCTTCTCATGTTTTAAGTCTTTGCATTTGTAATTTTAGAAAATCACACATAAGTATTTTGTTAAGCTCTTCATTTTGCTAAAACCATCTTCTTCGTCTGCACAAAACTTCCCGCTTCCAATCTATAAAAGTACATTCCGCTTGCAAGTCCGTTTCCATTAAACTCAACTTCGTAACTGCCGGGCGCTAATTCTTTGTTGATGATTGTGGTTATTTCGCGACCGAGCACGTCGTAAACTTTAAGCGTTACCAACCTCACCCCACGCCCCTCTCCTTCAAAGGGAGAGGGGAGAGTAAATTTAATTTTTGTGATTGGGTTAAATGGGTTTGGATAATTTTGGTATAACACAAATTCATCTGGAATTGATAAATTATCATAATCAACGGATACGGGAAAATTTTTGTAAAAAAGATTCTGGTAATGTTCTGCATCTTGTTTTAAAATCGTTAAACTGTTTAACCTGTCGCTACCTTTATTAATTAGAATTGCAACAACAACTTCCTGTGTGTCCGACGGCGACATTGAAATGGGACCCGTAGTTATTAAGCATCTTCTATCACCTGGACCAGGACCACCCTGCCAGCCCGTTCCTTCATACCATCCAATACCGGAAACAGGATCTCCGGCTAAAATAAATTTAGTTGGCTGACCTGTGTGAGGATCAATAAATGGATCTCCGTCCCAGATATTTCCGTTCATGTAGTTATAGAATTCAATACTGCCTTGATAGACGCCCTGTTGGGGATCGCGATAAATGGGGCTGCCGCCAATGTACATAACGAAAGAAGTGAGAGGAGAGTTTTTGTATCCTTTTACCCACTGCCCATCATAGAAAGCGCTGTCATTTTCTGAAGAAAGTGTCCTCGGTGTTTGAAGAAGCATATGTCCCACAGCCGGTGGAGGAGTACCATAAATCCCATCGTTTTCATTTGCATTGTATGTGTATGCAAGATTGAGCGTCGTATCACATCCTACAAAATCATCGTTTGCATCACCCATATCATCATCAGCCCAATAACTAAAGAAGAGATCGGTAATATTATTAACGCCTTTGTTTATAATTTTATATTTTTTAAAAACAACATTCTTAGATTCTACTCTATCAAAAGCATAAGTAGTTGTCTGAAATTCCAAACCGATCGGATCGGAGCCGTAAGTATAACGAGAGGTGATGCTGTCAACATCATTTGCTACATAGAACAAAACTTCGTCGCCGACATAATCCGGCTTATCAATTCCGGGTGTGTAGATGCCGTCATTATTGCTGTCAATCCATGGCGCTCCCAGATCGGCGGGCCAGTTTAAGAAGTTGTATTCATATTTATCGCGTTCGGATGAAGGCGGCAGATACTCCCAGTTCTTCTTTATTTTATAAACTCTGAATTTCGGATCGTTTAGATTTCCGGCTGTTCCGTTAGGTAAAATATTCCCCGGCAGTAAACCCTGGCGGTGAGTATTGCCGTTCACTCTAATTTCACCATTAACCTTTCCGCCCCATATTAAACCGTCTTCAAATATTGCTGATTTGCCGTCGCTATTAATTCCCCCGGGCCAATAAAATCCGTTGCCGTCTGTTCGAGGATCGTGGGAACCATCTCCGTTGTTTCCTATCCACATTAATATTTCGTTTGCTGCAATGTATTCGTAAGACGGATTATAATGAATTGAAAAAAGCGAATCGGATAAATCGAAAACAGATGGATCGTAGCTGTTAGAAATTTTTATTAAACATAAATCCGAATTACCTCCGGGCACATCCCATTGAAGCGGCTGGCTCGCAGGCCAAAAACGTATTATTGAAATCCAATTGTTACCATTATCAGTAGAATAGTCGATGTCGATAAAAGGAATATCGACGCTTTGCCATTGAATATCAATCGTTGTAAAAGATTGAAGTTCTTCACCGCCGTTAGGTGAGATTACTGTTAAGGTTTGAGCATCTGCCAAGCAAACCAATAAGAGCACGAATAGTAAAATGATTTTATTCATCTGTCATCCTAATAATAATACCGTTAACTCACCTTACATAGAAGTCTGAAATTGTACTGTAAATCGAAGCGAAGCTTCGATAATCCGTTAGCTAACGGACAATTTTTGCCTAAGGTGAGTTGTGAAATAATTTCTCAGTGCATTCTTTAATAAAACGGGAGGTTGTTCAAAATATTCGGATGAGCTTGCATATTAATTTTGAACAACCGCTGTTTCCCGTTAACCTTTTGTTACCGTAACAACAACATCTTTTTAGTTGTTTGTTTAGAACCGTATGTTAATGTATAAAAATAAATCCCGCTTTTAAAGTTCTCCGCGTAAAAAGTTACTTCATGTTTCCCTGCCTCCATTACCCCATTAAATAAAATCGCAATTGTTTCACCCAATAAATTATATACTTTAAGAGTTACAAATCCTGTTTTCTCCAAAGTAAAATTTATTTTTGTTGAAGGATTAAATGGGTTGGGGTAATTTTGTTTGAGATTAAATTCAGAAGGTATTTCAGCAGCTTCCCTATTTGAAAGAACGGTATTTACATTAGAATTCCGTAGTACAACCCCATCACATAAGAGCCATAAATTTAGTTGACTTGTGAAGATCAAATCTCTCCCTATTAGCTGACCTACGGGAATTGTTTCTGTAACCCAGTTCTGCCCTAAGTTGCTGCTGAAATAAATATAATCTGCATCAACAGCCCAAATATTCTGAGGTATTTCGGGTTGAAATTCAAAATCATTCCCCCAACCGATCGGTGAGGGAAAAGTTTCCCATGTTAAACCGCCGTCTAAAGTTCTCGAAACCGAATTCAAAATATTAGAGGTGATTCCGATGTTCTCATCATAAAATTTTATCACGCTTGCATTAACGTTCAATGGCAGTTGCATCCAGCTGCGGCAGCCATCTATTGTTTTGAAAATTACGCCGGGATTAGCGCCGCCCATCTCTCTAAAATATCCAATCGAAGGTGAGACGAAATCAAGGCGTCGCCATGTATCGCCCGAAAGACCACCGAAAGCGGAATCGTTAACCGATACCCAATTTTGTCCGCCGTTGGTGGTTTTTAAAAATAGAGCAGGACCAGGATTATTTGTGGGATGCCCCGCATAAACATCACCCATTGCTATACCATTATTTTCATCGAACATTTCTATGTAATTCATAAATTCGGTTATTGAAGAATCGACAAATTGAACCGCCCATGTTTGCCCTCCGTCATCAGAAAAAATTATTCGTCCCCAATCGGTTGCGCCCCAAATTTTCTCGTTCAATAATTCCACATCGACTAATAATTCTCCCGAGAGTGAGGGGAGTTGAATCCAGTTGTCTCCGCCATTTGTAGTTTTGAATAAAGATGAAGTAGAAAATCCGGAGCTTTGAAGAACTATAGAAATTATTGCGGTCGAATCGTCAACGGCATCAATTGAAAAGCCGATAAAGTTAGTTGGCAAGCCATTTGATTTTATCTCCCACTGCGCAGTCGTTGTAAATGCTGTTATAATAATTAAAAGTAAAATCTTGCTCATCTTTTTAATTGTAAAAGTTTAACATGATTTTACTCTTTCAAGTTGAGTGCCAGCAAGGGAGTTCTATTTGTTAACTTTAAAAGTTTGAGTATTACAAAAAGAGCAGGCGATTTTAAGTTAAAAATAATATTGAGAGTGTTAGCTGCTGCGAAAATTTGTGGCGGTTGACACGAATAAATTTCGCAGCAGAATAGACAATAATAAAATTAGAGATGTTACATAATTCTCAGAAGGAAAATTTGAAATTGAGGTTTACTCCATCATTTATACCGGGAGTAACAGTTGCAGAGAGATTAAATTTTTGTTCAAAAAGTTCATCCGAAAAGAAGAGTAAATCGATTTGAGTGTAAAGCCATAAAACCACATAACCGGCAATAAAAAAATTTCTAATTTTATACGCGCTGTTATAATCGTTGTACTTTTGTTGAATAATATCCGGCTCGGTTTGAGAGAGATAATTTGCTTCTTTTTCTTTTGTACTGAAGATATAATATATCATCCCGCTTAGAGAAGCAGTTGAGGCGACTGTTAAAAGCCAGCCTTTGGTATTTCCTTCAAGGTAAAGATGACCCCATCCCGGCAGCGCTATAGAGCGAAAGAGGGAATTTTTCATTAAAGAATTATCGAGTACCGGTTTAGTAACTACAACTTGTTTTCCCTCAGGTTCTTCTTTCGATTTATCATTAAGATTATTTCCTTCAATGCGCTGGAAATCGCCTATTACATCTTGATATAAAGCTACAATTTTGGGAGATATTTTTGCGGGATCGAGTTGATGATTTCTATCAACCCGTAAAATTTCCACCAAACTTTTTCGAGCTGAATCTATCTCGGAAATTGAAAAATAAGCAACCGCACGCATTGTTAAAACTTCAATTAATTTGCTGCTGTTGTATGAAGCTGAATCGTAAATTATTTTTTCCGATAGAGAAATTACATCATTGTAACGGAAAGTTTTATAATTTTCTTCCAGTTGTTCAATTAGAGTCTGCGCTTTTAAATTTACGCAAAGCAAGAATATGAAAAGAATAATCAATCCTGAGAATTTCATACTATCTCAACAGAATCATTTTTTTAGAGTCGGAAAAAGCACGCGTAGTTAATTTAAGTAAATACATACCGGAAGGCATTTCTACATCCGCATCATTTTTTCCGTTCCATTTTAGATTATGTCTGCCGGGGTCAATATCGCTACGAAGCAAGGTTTTTACTTTTTCTCCGAGGTTGTTAAAAATTTCGAGAGACACATACTCACTATGTACAACATTAAAAGCTATGTTTGTTTCCGGGTTAAAAGGGTTGGGATAATTTTGCAGAAGTGTAAATTTATTTGGCGTATTTAACCCCTCTATAATTGTTGGAACCGAGTATAGAGCTTCAATTGTTGGTTCGGGATCGTTGGAGTCATTGTAGCCACCCATCACGAACATAAATTCGTTAACGTATTCTGCTATCGGAAAACATCTACCGGTAATCAAAGCAGGTCCCGGGTAAATATTAAATCCACTTCCGTCTGAATAATAAAAAATTTCCACCGAAGACATTGCCGGATTGTTCTCATTATATCCGCCGATTATGTAGATCTCTCCAGTGCTATAATTCAATACAGCCCTTCCTCCGGCGCGTGGTTCCAATAAATTAACGGGTAATCTTTCAAAAGAATGGGTGGTAACATCAAATTTAAATATCCGGTTTGAAACGCCGTTTATAACCCCGCCGAAGATATAAATAAAGTTTCCTTTTTTAACGATCATCTGCTGTTCCGGAAGATCACCATCGGAATATAAAGAGTCATTTTGATAACGAATGTCTTTCCCGGCGATTGAATACTCAACTATATAAGGAGTTTTTTGCGCGCCTATAATTGCGGAGGAATTTCCGCCGAAGATAAGAATTCTATTACTGTCTATTACCGCGCTCGAAAAAACACGGTCAAATATTTTATTTGTATCAAGCGTTAAAGTAGGATTTCCTATATTCCATAATTCCAGCGAGTTAGAATTAGATATAGTATCATCTAATCCGCCAAAATAATAGACAGTGTCATTCTCAATGCCAGCCCAGAAGCCAAAACGAGGATTCATCATGTGTTCACTCAGCTTCCAGATTGAGAGGTGTGTGCTATATTTTTGAATGTAATCAACAAAATTTTGTGTGCTGCTCGAATATCCTCCAAATATGTAGATGTTTCCTTTGTCGGTTATGGACGCTGCACCAGCTACTGGAATAGGCATCTCACCTCTTTCTTGCCACACGGGGAATTGTGCAAAGACACTTGAGCATCCGATAAATAAAATTACAATTAACTTTTTCATAATATAATTTTAACTTTTTCGTTTACTGTTCAATTACTATACCACATCAATCTTCAGTTAAATCAATTTCGATTAACAAAGTTTCACCTTGTTTTACAGTGATGTTTTTACTTTTTGTTTTAAAATTCGGATTTTTTATAGTCATCAAATAATTACCCGGCGTAATTTTTATTGGCGACTGAAAAGGAGTTGAACCTTTTTTCGTTTCGTTAATATAAACATCGCCCCAGGGATAAATTTTGCAGTCAATATAACCAAAGAGAGACTCGAGATTTACAGAAAGATTTGTCGTCTGTCCAGCTTTAATATTTACTTCAGCTATATACTCCGGATATTCGGGATGCGATAGTTTAATCGAATACCTTCCTTCCGGCAAAACAATATTTTCACTTATCGGTGTTGTTTCTACATGTGTGGAATTTATATAAACATTCGCCCACGGAAGACATTCAATATATAGTTCACCTTCAAGTAACTTTTTTTCTTCAACTATTTTTTGATTAAAATCATCACCATTTATTGCATCGTTAATTTTCTTATTTCCTTTAGATAATGAAGTTTCAACCATTTTTTGACTCTGCTCTTCGGCAGTAGGCAAAACCGCATTGCTATCGGTTATAATTTTGTTGGAGTCAATTCTCATCTGCTCTGCGGTTGATATCCGTTCTTTTTCCATGAATACAAGAATTAACATCACAAGGGAAAGAACAACTACTCCGGCTATCAAAAGCGCTCGATTGGTTTTCTTTCTCTCCGGTTGTTGTTCTTCATCTTCAATCGTATTTGTTTCGTGAAAGCTTAAAAGCTCTAATACCGATTGTGCAGATTGGAATCTTTCTGCCGGTTCTTTTTTTAGAAGTGTTTCTAAAATTAGTCTGTAATTATCTGGGATTTCGGTAACTTCATCGGCAATTTTATTTTCATCGTACTCTAATATTTTGTTGAAGCTTTCATTTATATCGCCGCCAAGAAATGGATTGAATCCTTTAAATAACTCGAATAGAACAATACCGGCGGAGAATAAATCAGTCTTTTCGGTTAACTGCCCTCCCTGAACCTGTTCAGGGGACATATAACACGGCGTGCCGACGAGCGAAAATTGTCCCGACACAAAATTTTCATTCATCACGAGCGCTAATCCGAAGTCACTTAACTTCAAATTAAACTTATCATCAACTAAAATATTTTCTGGTTTTATATCACGGTGAATAATTTGGTGTTGATGCGCAAACGCCAATCCTTTGAACAATTGTGCTAGCAGGTTTTCTTTCTGAGTTAGAGAAAGATTGTTATTCTTGATGATGTATCTTAAACTGCGGCTTTCAAAGTACTCAAACGAAATATAAAAAAACTCGTTATAAGTGCCAAAGTCGAGCACTTTAATAATATTCGGATGATCAAGCATTGCAAGAATTTTTGCTTCGCGTTTAAATCTTTCAATCTTTTCTTCATCCGCTGCAGTTTGTGTGTTGAGAGATTTTAGGATTATTTTTTTGCCAAGGTAAACATGGTTTGCAAGATATACCGCCGAATGTTCATCTTTCTTTAAGCATTCGATTATCTCAAACTTCCCGAACATTATTTCTTTAGGTTCAACCATGATTAACTCAAATTAAATTCTTTAATTTTAAGTTGAACCCATCGCACAGAAACCCCGAGCGAACGGGCAGCGTGTGTGCGGTTTCCGTTATATTTGTTCAATCTCTGCTCAAGCAGTGTTCTTTCAATATCTTGTAGTGTGCCATTATAATCTACGTTATTTTTCGTTTCGGGAAGCAGTATATGTTCGCTTCCTATTTTATTACTTTCGCTTATAATTGCTGCTCGCTGCAGCACATTAATAAGTTGACGAACATTCCCGGGCCAGTTGTAATCCTCAAGTTTTTTTAGAGCTTCACTGTCAATAATTACGTCTTCATTTTTAAATTGCTTCAAAAAGTGTTTTGTTAAAATCGGAATATCGCCGTAACGCTCGCGCAAAGGCGGCAGTGCAATTGGAAAAACGTTTAGTCTGTAAAATAAGTCTTCTCTAAAACTTCCGCCTTCAACAAGTTTTTGAAGATCGCTGTTAGTGGCTGCAATTAAGCGGATATTAATTTTTCTAACTGATGTATCTCCTACACGGATTATTTCGCGGTTTTCAATTGCCCTTAAAAGTTTCGCCTGCACAGAAAAGGGTATTTCACCGATTTCATCAAGAAAAAAAGTTCCGCCGTCGGATACTTCCAGCAGCCCCTTTTTATCATTTACCGCGCCGGTAAAAGCGCCTTTCTTGTAGCCGAATAATTCACTCTCAAGTAAGCCTTCGGGGATTGATCCGCAAAACTGGGCGATGTAAGATTTATTGCGCCGTTCGCTCAATTGATGAATAGCCCGCGCAACCAACTCTTTGCCGGTACCGCTTTCGCCAAGTATTAATACCGTTGCATTGGTTCGAGCTACTTTATAAATTAAACTGCTTAATTGCTGCATCGGTTTACTATCGCCAAGTATGTCCGGAAGTTTATCAACAACTGAAATGCGGTTAATTAGTCGTTCGTTTTCGTCGTGTAGTTTTTCGATGCTGTCAATTCTGTCAAGCGCAAGCGAAGCAAGATTTGCAAAGAACTGTAGAAATATCAAATTGCTTTCGGTAAACTCTTTTCGGTTTAGCTGTGTGTCCGCTAAAATAACGCCCCAAATATCTTCATCACGAAAAACGGGTACGCCTATTACCGATTTAATTTTTTTTAACTGAACACTTTGAAATTGTGAAAGTTGGGGGTCGCCCTGAACATCGTGATAGAGAATAGACTGACGATTTTCAATCACTTTTTGAATTACACCGGCAGAAAATTCTTTAATGTCTTTTATGTTTTGTTTATTGCCGCTGCGCGCTGCTATTATTGTAATTTTCTCTTCACCTTCAAAACGAGCGAATAAACTTCTCTCCGCTTTTACAGCATCAATAATTATATCGAGTATATTTTCTATAAGTGACTGTTTGTAATTCTCCGAGTTCAAAGCCCTGCTTATCTCTAACAAAGCATCAAATTGTACTTTGTTTAATTTTTTTATAGATGATATGTCATTGACTAAGTTTTCATTCATAGTTATTCCAGATTAAAAGTAGCAGGCTTAGAACGAGCGCGATTTTTAAATTCATCAATTGCCCAAATAGTCCAGAAATATTCCCCCGGATTAAGCGCTTGATTTACTAAATAAGAAATAGAATCCGGCGAAACATTTTCAACTTGCCAGACAACCTCAGGCGGCGTTGTGTCGGTACTGATTTGGAGTAAATATTTAAATGAAAAACCGGGCGTAAACCGCTTCCAGGATAAAACAAATGGAGATGAAACACTTTGATGATTTGAGGGGGAACTAATTTCAATTTCCTGTTTAATAATCCGTTTAATATTTGAACTGCCCACAGTAAAAAATCTTGCATCCAAATCCCGGACTATTATTTCAAAATTTTTACCAATGATTTCATCAATCGAAAAAAGAGTTAGTTCACTCAATGTAATTTTTGTTTCGTAAAAATGAGTGTTTACATTATAGGTTAAAATTTTGAAGAAGTTGAGAAAAGTGTTTTGAACATAGACAGAGTCAATATCATTTACTCCATCAATGTCGGAAATTCTTGCGCGGATGAATAGATCAGCGGTTTGACTATATTGAAATCGGTTTAAAACGATGCTGTAGAATTCAAGGCTGTCCAGAACAGGTTTTGCATTGAGGAAAACAGAAACTGTCTTTCCCTTTTGCGAATCCCATTGTATAAAAACGGAGTCGGTAACGAATTTTTCATTTCTAAAAACAAGCCAGCCGTTAATAGGACGAATATTATTTATAGTGAACTGACCCTCGGCATTTGTACTAGAAAGCAAATTGTCATTCTGCCAGTAAATCTTTACGTTACTGATAGGAGCGTTGGGAAAACTTATAGTTTTCACCAAACCTTCTATGCTCGTAAAGGGCTTATCAGGATTTAATGGGTCTAACGGATTAGTTCGCGGTGCGTTGCATGTAACTGCAGCCGTGGCAAACAGCGTTAAGAATATGTATATTAAAAACATGTAAAATTTATTCATCCATGCCCTGGAAAATATAATCTAAAAATATCCTATTATTTGTTAACTTGAAAGAAAGAATCAGGTTTTTATTTCAAGAATAATAAAGATTTGCAGAGCGAGCTGTTTCCGATGGAAAAGCATAAAGCATATTTCCGGTTTTATGAAGAACTAAACGATTTTTTACCTATCGGAAAAAGGAAAGTAAAATTCGAACATCATTTTATTGACAGGGCATCAGTAAAAGATATGATTGAATCTCTCGGTGTTCCCCACGCCGAAATTGATTTAATTTTGGTGAACGGCAGGGCGGTTACTTTTTCGTATAAAGTAAACTACAACGACGAAATTAGCGTTTATCCGGTATTTGAATCGTTCGACATTTCTGATGTTCAGCATCTAAGAGCAAAACCTTTACGCAAGCCAAAGTTTATTGTTGACGTTCATCTTGGCAGCCTTGCAAAATATTTAAGAATGCTCGGCATAGATACTTATTACAAAAAAAAATTAAGCAGCAACGAAATTATCTCTGTTTCTTTACGTGAACAACGCACGATATTAACTCGTGATAAAAATATACTAAAGCAAAATAGAGTCACACACGGATATTGGATTCGGGGGCAAAACTTATTGAAACAAATTAAAGAAGTTGTGGAAAGATTTCATCTTCAAAAAGAAATAAAAGAATTTACTCGTTGCCTCAATTGCAACTCCGAATTAGAAAATGTTTTAAAGAAAGAAATAATTTATTCAATTCCGCCAAAAGTGAAAGAAAATTTTAACGATTTTAAAAAATGCCCGGTTTGCAATAAAATATTTTGGAAGGGAAGTCACTATTTAAGAATGAAACAGTCGATAGAAGAAATCAAGAAAAGTAAACGCGGTGAATATTGAAATATCACTTTACGCAAAATGAATTGGCGGAATTAAAACTAAAGGGCTCCTCTAAAAATCCGTTAGCTAACGGATTAACTAACGGAATAGGATTAGATGCTGCCAAACCAAATTTTCGAAGAACATCAATTAAAGTTTTTAGAGATGCCCTTAAGTAATTTAATTGTCAGATAATGGTTATATGGTTGTAATACGATAGTCATACCATCGTTATATTATTGTTAAATTGGTTTATTGCTAAATTGCCGTAAACAGTTCTATCATTACGGCATATGCCGGTCAATTTACCGGGGACGAAATCACCTTCCATCCCCGGCTACAACAAAATTTTATTTAATTAGCGTCATCTTCTTAGAAGCTTTATAATCGCCGCTTGTTATTTCGTAAATTTACAAACCGCTGGCAAGAGCATCTGCATTGAACGTTACTTCGTAACGTCCTTTTGTTTTGAAATCGTTAACGAGTGTTTTTACTTCTCTGCCGAGGATGTCGTAAACCTTTAACGTAACCATTCCGTTTTCCGGTATCTGGTAACGGATTGTGGTTGATGGATTGAAGGGATTGGGATAGTTTTCAAATAATTTATATTCAGTTATTGGTTCAATGGCTAATTGGGCATTAGATATTTTGTTCATCTTTTCCACATATGAACTATCAGTTTCATATCTACCGACCGATTTAAGAAAATATTTCGTATTATGTGATCCCCGCTCAATATCAAAACTCAAATCAATTAGTTGTTCCGGTAAGAGTTCTGCATAGGAGCCATCTAGATCATTGAGCAGATATGTTATATCCCAAAATACATTATGATTTGCATAGTTTAATTCTGCAATATTTATCTTTGCTCTTTTTGTATTCTTAACCGGTAATATAAAATCTAAAGTCATTGGCTTATTTATAAATATTTCGATCTCTTTCTTAAAATTATCTATAGACAATGCAGATAAAGAAGGAAATGGACGTAGAAAGATATTGTGCTTACCAGGTCCAACAGTTTTAATTTTACCATCCTCCGAAGAAGATCTAATCGATAATGAACTTTTCTTTTTCTCTATAATGGGTGCTTCCCCTGCAACCACTACATTATCTTCAGAACCTTCTAAACTTTCGTTATCTAATTTATAATCTTTATTACGAATTATTTTTGAGTCCACTCTAAAAAGCTAATTTCATAAAGTAATGCTTTTTTAGTTTTAGTGTTGAAAAAAACTGTTGATTAAATTTTTTTTGGCTAATAAGTCCAAAAAATGTTGTGTAATATTTTTTTATTTGATTTTTTACATTTATTAAATCTGTTCTTTGATATATTGACCAAAACAACACTCTTCTTGCTCTGTTTCTATGCGGTTGAAGCCACCGGTTCTACTTCTTTTGCTTTAAGATACCGATAGATCCTTCCAAAGTTCACACTTAT
>MNYQ01000162.1 GCA_001873185.1 Ignavibacteria bacterium CG2_30_36_16
TGTTGCGCCGCCGTCAGTTGTTTTTGCAACACTGCTGCGTTCGCCAACTATATATCCGTTCAGGTTATCAAGAAAAAATATTCGTCTATAATCGGTTAAGCTTGGAAAAATGGCGGGCAGCATCGTCCATGTGCTTCCGCCGTCAGTTGATTTGATCAGTGTGTTATCGTTGCCAACAACAAAAACATTATTTGCATCAATCGCCCAAACACCGTAGAGAGTTTTATTTGTTATTGATGTGTTTGATTGGGAAAACCAGAGCTCGCCGCCGTTTGTTGTTTTTGCAATTAAACCGTTAAAGCCAACCGTCCAGCCGATGTTATTATCAACAAAGTAAACTCCGTATTTTGTTGTGTCGGGTGCGTTGGGCTGATGAGTCCAGGTAATGCCGCCATCTGTTGTTTTGTGAAGCCGTTCTACAAAAGAGCCGACAGCCCAGCCATTATTATCATCCGTAAAATAAACGCCTCTGTAAATTCCGTTACCGCCAATAGGGTTAATTTGCCAGGTTGTGCCGCCGTCGAAAGTTACAACCGCTTCACCCTGGTCTGTAACGCCTACAAAATGGTTTGCCGAAGTTGCCGAACCTGCATATACAGCGTTTGGAGTAGGGCGCGGGCTTAAAACACTCCATTGGGCAAAGGCAGTCAATGGAAAAAAAGAAAGAGCAAAAAAGATGAATAGACATTTCATAAATCCTCCGTTAAAAATAATTTTTATAATTAAGTTAAATATTTTTTATCAATAATATTCCCGATTCCCAAAATTAAGTTCGGATCGAACGCTCTTTTTATTACAGCCATCTTTTTAATAACGTCTTCGCCGTACATCATGGTTAAGTATTCAATTTTCAATTTTCCTATTCCGTGTTCCGCGGACACTGTTCCATTTAATTCAATAGCCTTCATACATATTTTTTTATAAAGTTCTTTTCCGATTAAATGTTCTTCACTATTCTTCGGAAGAATGTTTAAATGAATATGTGAATTACCGAAGTGACCGTAAGTAACATAATCTATTTTTGATTTCTTTACAAGCGATGTACAATATTTATAGAATTCAACAAATTTCTCTGCGGGAACGGCAGCATCAGTTCCGAGCTTTTTGAAATTATTTTTAGAAATATATTCATTCACTTTAGCCGAAACTGAATGACGGAACTGCTGGATTTTTTTTATCTCTGCATCATCAAATGCAAGCCAGGCTGTTTCTTCGTTACCATCGAACTCTGCAATGAGTTCAATCCACTTCATTAAAATATCCTCTTCATTTTGCGAAGTGACTTCCTGCTCAAACCATACGGCGCCGCTGGCATCGGCAGGAATAATTTTGTAATCGGCAGATAAAAACTTCAAGGCATTGCCATCAAAAAACTCAAGCGCAAGCGCATTAATTTCTTTTTCATTTTTTTCTTTTTGAGATTGAAGTGAAACACGCCGTGCCTTTAAAACAAAATTGATTGCGTTGTCTTCGTCATTAAAGAACAAAACACATGACAATTTTTTCTCCAGTTTTGGGACGAGCTCCAATTTAATTTTTGTTATGATGCCGAGGGTCCCTTCCGAACCAATAAACAGATCAACGGCATCCATATCGGGTTTACAGAAATATCCCGAAGCGTTTTTGGTTTCAGGCATTTTATAATCAGGGATTGAAATGTCCAATCTTTTACCCGATTCACAAAATAACTGGAGACGATCATTTTCTGCTTTTTGTTTTCCTCTTTGAAGCAATAATAAATCGCCATTTGCTAAAACAATATCAAGCGCAAGTACGTATTCTCTCGTTGCACCGTACTTAAATGTCTTTTCACCGGATGCATTAGTTGCTACGGTTCCGCCGATGTAACAGTTTCGCTCTGTCGGGTCGGGTGGATAAAGCAATCCAAGTTCATTAACGGCGGATTGCAAATCTGACAATAAAACCGCTGGCTCAACAATAATAAATTTTTCTTCCGCGTTAATTTCAATTACTCGATTCAGTTTTTCTGTTGAGACAACTATTCCGCCCATCGGAACGCGGGCGCCGGTAAGCCCCGTGCCGTTTCCGGAAATAGTTACGTTTATTTTGTTTTCGTTAGCTTCTTGAATTGTGCGACGAAGTTCATCCACATTTTCAGGGAAATAAACCGCATCGCAAAATCCTTTTATATTGGATGCATCCGTTAAATAGATTTGTATTTCGTCGGGATTAGTTTTTATGATCATTTTCTTTATCAAATTTTCTTAGTTCATTTAAGTATTTGGTTTGTATTTCAATCGGCGGAACTTTTTCATTTTTATTTCTTAGCACTAAATTTATATTCGATTTCAAAAACAATTCATCAAGAGCATCGAACATATTTTTGTTTGGAAATGCGTTGTCTCTTAAGTGATGAACAAGCTTTAATGTTTTGAAACCATCAAACCATCTAAATTTTTGAAGATTAATTTGGTCGATGGTTTTTGAATTATCCAGAATTTTTACCCACGATGTTTGAAAATTATTAGAGATCAGAAAATTCCAAAGTTCAATATTTATCTCTTTACTTAAAGATAAATATTCGGCGGCATTTAAGTTTGCGTCTGCAAAAAACAATTTGTGCCACTCTTTAAGAACTTGAAAACATTCGGGGGAATAGAGAGAATATTCATAATGCGTATGAGCAATAAAGCGGTTAACTCTCTGTCCGGTTCCAAACGGCACGCGCCACGATGGACGAGCTGAAGGAAAAACGACTGCTCTGTTAATTGTTTCGATCGGATAATTTTTTGCAAGTTTCTCAAGAAAATAAAAATCTTCCGCCGCCTTTTGTTTATTCATCCCTTCAATTTTTATGTAGCTCTCTGCCGTGCAAGCCATTGAAGAGCCTATTGTGTGAAAAGCGAAATATGAGTTTGAGTATCGAAGCCCAAGCACATAATATCGGAGAAATAATTCGTAGCAAATTATAGCCCGGGTCGTTTCGTTCATCGGATTTAATTTGTGTTCAAAATAAATTGATGCCGCGTTTAATTTCCGGCAATTAAAATCATCGACAATTGCGGTCAAATAATTTTTTGAGACTGTACAATCTGCATCAAGGCAAAGAAGTATGTTTTTTGCGGGATCGTTATAATCAAAAACTGTGAGCGATAAATCCATTCCAATTTTTCTTGCAAATCCAACTCCTCCATCTTTGCCCGGCATTTCTTTCCCGGGTGAAGAAGCATCAATAACTGCTAATCTTAAACCGCTTTTTGTAATATGATGGGAAAAATGATCGTCATTTTTTTTGAAGATTAAATTTCTGAGAAATAATAAACTCAGTTCGTTATTTCTTTTGACCGTTTCTTTAGATATGACAGTGTTATTAATTACAAACAAAAAAAGAGTGGATTTGAAATATTTGTTTTCACACTCTATTAAAGAACCCAAAAGAATTTTAATGTTTTCAAGTTCGTCAATTGCCGGAATAACGACAATAATGTTTACTCTACTTATATCGGCAGATTCTATTTGCCAATTATCGGAAGAATATTTATTCAGATATTTTACTACGGGCAAAGGAAGTTTATTCATCTAATTACATTTTGCGTGATAAGTTTTTCGGCAGTTTCAAAATCAGCGCCATCAATCCAATTGATGACAATCCCATCCCGTTCCATTTTTCTAAACCAGGTTAATTGCTTTTTTGCAAATATGTGAATGGCGCTATTAAGTTTCTGATACATATCGTTATAATTTAATTTACCGCTTAAATAAAGTGCAATGTAGCGATATTCCAATCCGAAAAAATCGAGCTTCTCGAATGAGACGCCATTTTGAATAAGCGCATTTACCTCTTCAACCATTCCATTATTCAATCTTTTTTTTAAGCGCGCGGTTATTCTCTTTTTGGTTTCTTCGCGGTTAAGTTTTACGCCCAAAACAAAAGGATTTACATTCGACAAATCAACAGCAATTTTATCTTTTGATTTCAAAACAATAATTGCGCGAATCAGCCTCTCTTTATCTGTTATATCTGTTATGTTATGCGGGCTGGCATTTAACTCATTATAGAAATTCAATAAATCATCAAAGGATTTTGTTTGAAGATTGTGAAATTCATTTTCATCAAATTCAGCTTCTTTAAGTTCATATTTTTTTAGAATGGCATTTAAATACAAACCCGTGCCGCCGGCAAGAAATGGAAGTTTGTTTCGATTGGTTATATCATCAAATGATTTTTTAAAATCGCTTACGAAGGAAAAAAGATTATATTCTTCATACGGAGTTACAATATCGATCAGATGATAAGGGATAGGAAAATTATCAACAATATAATCCTCAAAATCTTTTCCGGCGCCGATATCCATTCCCTTATAAACCTGGCGTGAATCCGCCGAAATAATTTCGCCGTCAAAACGGTAAGCTAATTTTGCAGCTAAAACTGTTTTCCCGGAAGCTGTTGGTCCAAGGATCACTATTAAATTAAAATTTTTCTCTAAGCTCTTCACATTTATTTAACTGCCGGCAAATTAATAAAGAACGATGCGCCCTCTCCTAATTCACTCTCCACAGTTATTGTTCCGGCGTGATCTTTAATTATTTTTTCCGCAATGGAAAGTCCTAAGCCGTTACCATTTTTTTTGCCGTGCGACATAAATGGTTCAAAAATTCTGTCTTTTATACTATCGGGAATTCCTATCCCGTTGTCTCTAATTTCTATGCTCACGTTTTGATCGTCTGCTTTGGTGACAATAAAAACATTTCCGCCATCAGGCATTGCATCGCAGGCATTTTTAACTATTTGAAAACAAGCCTGGTAAAATTCCCGTTTATCTACACTAACCAGCGCATCTGTTTCGTATTTCTTAAAGAGCTTTGTTTTTCTTCCTTCAACATATTCCGCTAGTTGG
>MNYQ01000035.1 GCA_001873185.1 Ignavibacteria bacterium CG2_30_36_16
ATTCCTCATGCAAACAGCACAAATATTTCATTGAACTCCGGCTTTACCAAAAATTATAAACCAAATCTGATTACACTGCCGGGCACCGATGTGCATTCACGCTTAACATGGGTCGGCGAAAGAACTACCGAATATGAGGTAGAGGGTGAAGAACAATTAAGACAAATTACCGAGAAAAGGACTGTATTCCGGGGATCAAGCGGCAGTTCATTCTGGAATTTTGGTAGTGATGTTAGAGCCGCAGCTATTCAGAAATCCAATAACCATCAAAATTATTTTGTAAGTTGGAATCAAATTGACGGAAAATCGAAAAGTATGAATAATACTTCATTTTCAACAATAAGAACCATCAACGAAGATGGGCAGCAAATAGATGTTTGTAATGGTCAAACCATAAGTGATTTATATGGAATGATATTTAATAAATCTGAAGTTCCTTATAGTTTTTCTATTACAAATAACCTATCAAGTTATTTCGGTTCACAATCAAAGGAAACCGCCGGCACAAGCATTTTTGCTGGAAGAGAAGGCACAGTAGCAAAAGATAATACATGCTTCTTTTACACAATAGGTGACGTGGAAGCGGATGGAGTAAAAATAGAATTTAAAGAAATTACAGAGTCTACTTCAATAAATTCTAATGCTGATGTTAAGCAATATCTCGAAACAGAACCGTTTGAGTTGAATGATAACAGCGTATTTATTTACAGCGTTCAATACGGTTCAACTTTAAGCGCTGAAAATATATTCAGTGAAAATGAGTTTATTAACTATAAAGTAAAATTAATAGATGTTAATACAAATACCATCCTCACTGTTTTTGATGATATAACTTTCAATCATGAAAACCTACAGCCCTATGCAAGCTTGCAGTATAATGTAAACACAAATGGGATCGGTAACAAAACCGTAAAACTTATGCTGGATATTGAAGATAATTTTAATGCAGTATATTCCGTTACTTCATTAATTGATGATGCCGAAATACTTCAAAAATCTTCAAGGATAAATGTTGATTTAGGAGAGAACATAAATGTAACCGAATATGATCTATTCCAAAACTATCCAAACCCGTTTAATCCATCAACCACTATCCGCTACCAGATACCACAGGATGGAATTGTAACATTAAAAATTTATGACATACTCGGGCGGGAAGTCAAAACACTTGTAAATGAAGTTAAGACTAAAGGTCGTTACGAGATTGTGTTCGATGCTTCCCAATTTGCAAGCGGTTTGTATATTTACGAAATAACAAGCGGCAGTTTTAAAGCGTCTAAGAAGATGACGCTGATAAAATAATACCGTTCGTTGTGATACTTATTTGTAAAAGATAATATTTCTTGTTAACCCCGAAGGAGTAAAATCTTTCGGGGTTTTTTATTAATGAGTTTGGTCTAAAAAGTTATTTTCTGTAATTGTCTGTTAGTCCGTTAGCTAACGGATAAAGGACAATTTATTTATCGTCTGAATGATTTTCATACAATCATTCACCCATTCAATCATGCGATGGTTTTTTTCAAAATAATGTTAAATATTAAATCATTTATCAAGCTTTGCATAAAGTGAGTTATTTGGTTCGACCAAATTAATTAAGCGACAGCATCAAACAGAGAAATTATACCCCTGTAAGGACTCGAATAACGAATCAAATTTAATTAAATTATCACACAAATTTAAAAATATTATCGGGCGGTTGATTTAAAGTTGATTGCAGGTTTTTGATTTTAAAATAATAAAAGATTGTTGATGAAATTACAATACATAGTTCCCCTCATGTTTCTGCTCGTTTCGTGCGGCAACCGTACGGATGATGAGTCATTAGTTAAAGATTCATTTCCCGGATCAATAGACTCGATATTCAGTTCTTCTCCCGAAACATTAATTGATTTTGCCGGCGAAGAATATTATTATCCCCGTTACTCACCCGATGGCAGCAAAATTATTGTAACCGGAACTAACTATAAAGGAATTTGGTCTTTTAACCTTAAAGATCAAAAACTTCTTAAACTTACAGATGAAGATAAATCCGGTTATGAATATGTTTTATCGAAAAACAGTAAAACTATTTATTTTATCGGCGCAAAATTCATGGATGATATTAGGCGTTATACATATTCGCTTCAAGCAGTAACTGCCGAAACCAGCATAAAAGAGATTCTCTTTTCCAGCCGCAAAAGAGTGAGCAGCCTAAATATAATTGACGATAGCACGCTCGCATTCTTTTGGGCTGATTCACTCGTTTTCTTTTCCACGTCCTCTAAAAAATTTGTTGTGCCAACGGAATTCGATTACAGAATTATTAAAATTTACGGCAACAAATTGTTCGTCTACACACGCAACGGGCAAAAAGAATTAATGCCGTTCGGTGAGGATAACATTATCTCAGTTGATGAATCACCAGTCAACAAGGAGTTTTTATTGTATGTTGCCGGTAAAGGATTGTATAAGTATTTTTCTGAAGCAGATAATTTTAGATTTATAGGCGATTTTCAGAATGCGGCTTATTCTCCCGATGGGAAAATGATTGCTTATACAATAGAAGAAAATGACGGACATTTCATCACCGGTTCCGAAATTTTTATTGCTTTATTGGAGAAAACAAAATCATTTAGATTAACAAACACAAAAGATGTACACGAAATGAATCCATCATGGTCGCCCGATGGAAAGGCGATTATATATAACACCGAAGAGGGAAAAATTAAAGAAATTAAATTAACTATTACCGAACAGGAGAAAGACGAATGAAAAAAGTTTTTTTGTATATGCTGATTTCGTCAGCATTGCTTGCACAAAATATTTCCGTGGTTAATACAGAAATGCTTACACGTCCCGAAGACGGCGGTTTCTTTTATCCCGCAGCATCCAAAAGCGGAAGCAAAATTCTTTTAACAGCAGATAATTATCAAGGGCTGTGGCTGTTTGATGTTAGCACAAAAAACATTGTTCAGCTCAATAATTACACCGGCGCAGGCTACAACGCCAGATTTTCAGCAAGTGAAGAAGAAGTGATTTTTAGAAAAGATGATTATTCGCAGAAGAAAAAATACTCTTCATTGATTGCTCAAAGCCTGAGCAGTATGAATGAAGTTGTAATAGAGGCAAATACCCGCAATCTTTCGGAAGCTGTTGTGTTAAAGAACGGAAATGCTGCATACACCAAAGAAGAAAAATTACAAGTGGCAGATATAAATTCAGGAAAATCATTATCGGCATCCACAAGCGAACCCGTTGTTTATATTGAAAATGGCGCTATCTCTATGTTCAATAAGGGCACAAAAAAAATTCTTAAACCTCTCGGAGAAGGAAATTATCTCTGGCAGTCAATTTCGCCCGACGGTACTAAATTATTATTTACGGCTGCAGGCAAAGGGACGTTCATTTCCGATTTAAATGGAAAAATTATATCAAGCCTTGGTTATGCCAATGCCCCCCAATGGTCGCCCAATGGAAAATATGTTGTATATATGAATGATAAGGATGATGGACATAAACTTCTTTCCTCCGATGTTTATGTTGTTGGAGCCGACGGACAAAACAGAATCCGCTTAACATCAACAGAGGATGTTCTGGAAATTTATCCGGCATGGCTTTCGTCAAATAAAGTTCTGTACGGAACAACGGAAGGCGTTATTTATTCCATTGAATTAAAGTTTGAATAAGAGGTTTAACCATGAAAAATATTGTTAAAACATTAATACTCCTTTTGATCCTTTCGCTGCAAGCAAACCCACAATCGCTTGTAGGAATTAAATTATGTATAGATCCCGGACACGGCGGGCACGATGCAGCAAACGACCGTTATATTCCCGAAACAGGATTCTGGGAATCGGACGGCAATTGGGATAAAGCGCTTCACATAAAAGAAATATTAACCGAGCTTGGTGCGCAAGTGATTGTAACCCGGCAAGGGAATAATGACAGCGATGATCTCCCTCTTTCGCAGCGCGCCGGAATAGCGAACAGCAATAACGTCGATTTCTTTCAATCAATCCATAGCAACGGCTGGCAGGGCACAAGTAATTCTACATTAATGCTGTTCCGCGGTTATGACGGACAGCCGGTTTTTCCGCAGGCAAAAACAATGGGCGCAATTATGGTTCAGCGAATTTATCAGGCGAATAGAACAACCGGTTATTCAAACCGCGGCGACTGGTCATTCTATCCTGATTGGGGAACTTCCGGGCTTGGCGTTCTCCGCCCATTAATTATGCCGGGCGTCCTTTCGGAAGGCTCGTTCCACGATTACATTCCGGAATCCTGGCGCCTAATGAATACAAACTACAGAAGACATGAAACTTGGGCAATGGCGCGTTCATATCTCGAATATTTTAATGTTGGAAATGCAACATGGGGGGCAATCGCTGGAGTAGTGCGCGACCCCGAAAAAAATGTTACCTATTATTATATTCCTTCAAGTAACGATCAGAAAAAACCGGTCAATCAAATTAAAGTTACTTTAATGCCCGACAGCATTGTGTTTATCGGTGATGACAAAAACAATGGTTTCTTTTTATTCGACAGCCTTGCCCCGGGGCAGTATAATGTTTTCTACCAGGCTGAAGATTTTTCTTACGACTCATCAACCGTTACTGTTTTACCTCACCAAACCGTATTTGCCGACAAATATTTAATCGAAGCGCCCAATTATGATCCTCCTGTGGTAACAAATAGTTCGCCTGCAAATAACGCCTCGGGCATCAGCCGCTTAGCAAATATTATTGTTGAGTTTGATATCAGGATGAACACTTCCGCAACGCAGGCAGCATTTTCTATTTCGCCATCTTTAAGCGGCGCCTTCATTTGGGAGAGCAACAATAAACGGATGATCTTTAATCCTTCGGCATTGCTTGATACCGGAACTCAATATACGGTTACTATCGATACAAACGCAGTAACGCATTTCGGAACTAAAATGTTGGATAATTTTTCTTTCTCATTTACAACACGAAGCAAATTAAATTTGTTTGCTTTATATCCCGACAGCGGCGCCGTTGAAGTAAGTACAACCGTTCAGCTTCGGGCAGAATTTGATGCCGCCATTGATCCCTATTCTCTTATAGGAAATATTATGCTGAAAGATATTGACGGCAACAACATCAGTGTAGCGCCCGATGTTACGGGATATCCTTACGGCAAAATAATTTTTGAACCGCAGCAGCCGCTTGATAAGAACAAATCGTATGTTCTTACGCTTAAAGAAGGCATTAAGGACATGGAAAATATCACGCTCGGGTATACTTTAGAAATTCCTTTTACAACAACAGCGGAAACATACGTAAGCGGAAATGTGTTCGATACATTCGAAGAAATTGGCGGCTGGAACGATCCGGAATTCAGCGGAAGTACAACCGGCACAGTTCCGGATGTTACTACTTTTTCTATTGTTTCCACAAGAAAAGTTAACGGAAGTAAATCGGGCAGATTGATTTACGAATTTGCAAATGAAACCGGCGGAGTATGCCGTGTTTATAACTCCACCAAACCGAACGTAGGCAGCAACCCCTCTTCCGAAGTTGGTATGTGGGTCTTCGGGGATTTTAGCCGCAATATGCTCGAATACTGGTTTTACTACAGCGGCACAACGAATGTTATTGTAACGATTGATACGCTCGATTGGACGGGCTGGCGTTTAATAAAAATTCCTCTTTCTGTGGTAACCGGCTCGGGAGATAAATTATTTCACAGTGTTGTGGTAAGGCAAACATCCGGCACAAAAAAAGGCACGCTCTATTTTGATGATGCACAGTCGGATATAATAACAGATGCAGAAGAACTTCCTGCGCCTAATACATTTACGTTGCAGCAGAATTATCCCAACCCGTTTAATCCTGCAACAATGATTGTTTATTCTGTTCCCGAAAGAGTAAACGTAATAATAAAAGTGTACGATGTTCTCGGCAAAGAAGTAGCGCATCTTGTTGATGAAGAAAAGGAAAGCGGAGTATACCGGGTGGCTTTTAATTCGGGCAGCTACAATCTTTCGAGCGGAATATATTTTTACCAAATAAATGCAGGGACAAATAGAGCCGTTCGTAAAATGATGCTTCTTAAGTAATATTCTTATTACTACATATATAATTTATAACAGCACCGTTAACAGCGGTGCTGTTTTAATGTTTCATTAATTCTCTTGAATTTCAATAACTTATCACGAAAATCAATCGATTAAATTTAGAAAATCTAATCCTAAACTTACTCGCGAACCGACTCTCCTTTGCACTTCCTCAACTACCCCAATGATTTCCACGACTCCCCTCTGGGTTTCCAAGGCTACTCCAATAATTTTCCCGCCTCTCCATAGAACCTCTCTGTTTCTCACCAATACTGCATGCACTCATGCGCCGCCACATGCATCTATGCCTTCATCATACATCCAAACCCCCGTCTGTGCACATCTACTCTATCAGTGTTATCTGCGTGCAAAAAAACACATGCATCCATGCCGCATCATGCATCCATACCCAAGTACAAGGAATCGATAACCCGTTTTAATTTATTTGTAACTTCGGACGATATTTCGCCGAGTGCGTTGTTCTGCACTGCCTGCATTGAGGCAACCGGATCAACAGCGGAGACTTAAATTTTGTTTTCGACTTGTTCAATTACCGTGACATTACATGGAAGCATTATGCCAATTTTGTCTTCTGCCTGCAGCGCTTTGTATACAAAGTGAGGATTACATGCACCGAGAATTTTGTACTTCTTAAAATTTACATCAAGTTTGTTCTTCAATGTTTCTTTTATATCTATCTCGGTAAGCAAGCCGAAACCTTCATTCTTTAATGCAGCGGTTATCTTAACAATTACATCATCAAAATTTTCGCTTACAATTTTAGAAAAACAACAACTCACTTTTACTTCATAATCTTTTTAAAATGAGATGAAGAATAGAGAAAAAAGATTTCACTAATTCTTATTGCCGAATGAATAACAGATTCATATCACAAAACATCAACCCGAAAAAAAACTATAAGAAGTACTATTTTTAAATAAATTATAGTAATGTTACATATATTAAAAACCTGTTTTGCTTAACTTAGTTTATGTTTCCTCTTTACAATTAAGAGAAAAATTATGCAAAGAACTATTGTCTTATTTATCATACTGCTTAATGCAATTTCGTTTTATCCTCAAAATAATTTTGTGCGATCTTTGAATATTAAAGACGGGCTTTCTCAAAATTTTATTTTTACTTTGCTACAGGACTCAAAAGGATATATCTGGATAGGCACACAGGATGGATTAAACAGGTTTGACGGATATAATTTTATAAACTTCAAGAATGATGTTAGAAATATTAATTCACTAAACGGCAACGTTGTAAAAAGTTTATACGAACACAAAAATATTTTATGGATCGGTACAGGTAATGGTGTAAGCAGATATAATCTTGAAACCGGGATGTTTGAAAATAATAAACTGCCTGTTGAGATGGTCAATTCTTTGAGACACAAACACGTCACTTCATTATTGTGTTTAAATGATACTTTATGGATCGGAACACGTTCCGGAATTTATCAACTGAACCTTATTACGAATAAATTTTATAAGGCACATGAATTATACGAGTCACTGCAACTACCGGGCAAATATATATTACAGTTGTTTGAAGACAGCCACAGTAACATCTGGATCGGTACAAACGGCGATGGCTGTTATGTGTTCAACCGTAACAATAATGAGTTAAAAAAATTAAAGATAAATGAAAACGGGAATGCAAGTATTTTTTCATTTGCCGAAACCGAAGATAAAGAAATACTGATCGGCACTTCCACAAAAGGAATTTTTATTTACAGAGATGACAGGCAGGATCTAATTCATCTCGATCCTGCTGAATTAAATTATCACCCTTATGTTTATCAAATTATTAAATTGAATGGTAGCGAGTTTATACTTACAACATCGGGGGGAGTTTATAAATATTTTTCAAAGCAAAAAAAGTTTACTAAAGTTTGGGAAAAAAATGATAGAGGTATTCCTCGGGCTATATTAGTCGATCGTTCGGGACTGCTGTGGATAGGCACAGAAGGAAGAGGAATATTTCAGCAGGCTGTTTATCCTAAAAAATTTAATACATACAATACAACAACCGAACCCACACTTACATTTTCGAGTGTGCGCTGTTTTTTAATAGATAATAAAAACAGGTTTTGGATTGGCGGACATACATCCGTAAACATTGCTGATTACAAAGAAGGAGTTATTTCAAATTTTAAAAAAATAAAGGTTCTTGACGGGTTAAACATTTATTCGATACTTCAAGATCCTGTTGAGGAAGATCTATTCTGGATAGGGACAGAAGGAACCGGGTTATTATTGTACAACGAAAAAAAAGGAAGTGTTAGTAGACCCCTTAATAAATATTTTGATGAAAAAATACTTACCACATTTCATGAAGTGTATTCTATCATTAAAAGCAGGACTGGCAAAATATATTTCGGCACAGATAAAAGCCTGGTTGAGTACGACACCGATGATAAAACCGTAAAAGAAATTATGCATAATAAAAACGATGCCGCATCAATTATAGATAGAAAATATAAATCGCTCTTTGAAGATATAGAGGGAAACATCTGGATTGGAAGCGACCGGGACGGTTTTTCAATTTTACATACACACACAGGCGGAATAACATCATTCCATGCAGATGAAAAAATAAACTCACTAAGTTCAAACAGGATAAATTGTTTTTGTCAAGATAATAAAGGCACAATGTGGATAGGTACCGAAAATGGTTTGAACAAATTTAACCGGCACTCGAATACTTTTGAAACATTCAATATTAAAAATGGGTTTGCCAACGATTATATTTACGGAATACTTGCGGATGATAAAAATAATCTCTGGCTGAGTACTAATAAGGGTATAATAAAGTTTAATTCAGACACAGAAGAAGCAGTTAACTTTAGCGTTGATTGCGGACTTCAATCGGATGAGTTTAACACGTGTGCATATTATAAAAGTCCCGCCGGTGAATTATTCTTCGGCGGCATCGAAGGCTATACATCTTTTTACCCGGACGATATTATAACAAACGATTTCAGACCTGATGTTATAATTGCCGGTTTCAAAAAAAACAATGAAGAGTATTCAACCGGCAAAAATATTTCTTACTTGCAGGAAGTTGAATTAACGCAGGCGGATGTGTTTTTTTCGTTTGAGTTTTTTTCTACAGATTATCTACATCCGCAAAGAACACAATACAAGTACATGCTGCATGGTTTTAATGACAACTGGATACATGCTGATGCATCAACAAGAACAGCATCATTTACAAATATAGATCCGGGCAGTTATACTTTAAGAATAACCGCTGCTAACAGCGACGGCAGATGGTCGGATAAAGAAACTGTATTAAAAATTATTATACATCCGGCGTATTATAATACCTGGTGGTTCAGAATAATTTCCGCCGGTATGGTTATTCTTGTAGTGGTGCTGATATTCCGCTCACGAATTAACCGGTTAAAAGAGGAAAAAGAAATACAGCGTGATCTTACAAATCAATTAATCAATTCGCACGAAGAAGAAAGGAAAATAATTTCATCCGAACTGCATGACGATCTCGGACAAAATTTACTTGTTGTAAAAAACAAACTCTTACTCTGCCGCCGAGATAAAAATTATGAAGAGCAGGTAAACGGCGTTATGGAAATTCTCGATACATCCATCCGGAATGTTAGTAATATTTCTCATTTGCTTCATCCATCTGAACTTGAAGCGCTCGGGTTAACTCAAGCAATTGAATCTATGGTATACAGGATTGAATCTGCAACTAATTTGATAATTGAGAACAATCTTGATTCGCTCGATGAATATTTTTCTGAAGAGGAAAAGATCAACGTTTTTAGAATTATGCAGGAAGCGTTGAACAATGTAATTAAACATGCGGAAGCATCATCCGTAAAACTAGAAAGTATTATTGAGCAAAAGTATCTTGTATTAAAGATAAAAGATAACGGGCAAGGTTTTGATAATTCGAATAAAAATATAAAACGGGAACGTCCGCATCTTGGAATAAAAGGAATGACAGAAAGAGCATGGATGTTAAATGCGGAGATGAAGATTTTCTCCGAAATAAATAAAGGAACCACCATCATAATTAAATTAAAAAAAAGAAGCCGGAAGTATGCAGCAGAATAAAACAACAATTTTAATTGCAGACGATCACCCGCTGTTTAGAACAGGCGTTAAACAAGCATTAACATCTTTAAATTACTTGGAGTTCTACGAAGCTGAAAATGGAATTGATGCTATCGGTATTATACGCGGGATAAAACCGGATGTTGCAGTTATCGATCTGCGGATGCCGGGTAAAACAGGGCTGGAAATTTTATCGGAGTTATGTGAGGAACCCGAACCGACCAAAATATTACTTTTAACAATGCACGAAAACATTACATATTTTTACCAGGCTGTTTCATCAGGCGCTAAAGGGTATCTTTTAAAAGAAACTGCGGTGGATGAATTAACCGAAGCAGTAGTTAAAGTTTTAAATGGTGAAACATACATCAGCAAAAGACTTTCAGAAATTATAAAGAAGGGGAAAAATGACAGGCATATAAACAAAGTATTATTAGAATCAATAAATTCATTGACAAGAACAGAACGAGCCGTAATGAACCTGATTGCAGAGTGGAAAACAAACTGCGAAATTGCTGAAGCATTATTTATAAGTGCAAGAACAGCGGGTAATCACCGTACTAACATCTCGGTAAAACTGAATCTTCATGGCAAACATGGTTTAATAAAATTTGCAATCGAAAATAAAGATCTTTTCTGAACATCAGGATTAACAATTACTTCTATTCAAATCCCAACTAACTTCTTTTTCAAAAAATGAGTTCTAAAACTCATTTATTCTTCAAACCAACTGAATAATTTTACAATAAAGAAACATGTGAACCCGATGCGAATTATGATTGTAGATGATAATGCTTTAATGAGAAAAGAAATCATTAACACAGTTGTGGAAAAAAATGATGTGGTAATGGAATGTGTTGACGGTGAAACTGCAGTAACAAACAGTGCGCAGTTTTGTCCCGACTGGATATTGATGGATATACGGATGGGGAAACTAAACGGATTGAGTGCAGCATCCGAAATAAAAAAACTACTGCCGCAGGTGCATGTGGCAATATTAACAAGCTATGATAATTTTCAGTACCGGCAAAAAGCAGAAGCCTGCGGTATTGAATTTTATTTTCTAAAAAACAATATGCTTGAAATAAGAAAACTGCTGAATGAGCGCACCCTGTATGATTAAAAATTCATACTTAAATAAGATTACAGTAAGTGTAAAAATTCAAAATTAATTTCTAATAACAAGGAGCTGTTATGTTCAAATATATTTTATGTACGTTTAAATTGAAGAATACGTTTCCGGCATGGAGATCAGTCAAACTATTCCTCATGGTTTTATTGATTGCGGTTTTTGCCGGGGGATGTAAAAAAAGTCCAACCGAACCCGACCCCGACCCTATAACAACAGAAAAAGGAGTTGAGAATCTTGGCTGTGGTTATGATGTATTTGAGAAATATGCGGATGTAACTATAGTAAAAGCACGTCTGCTCGATTTAAATAAACTTGCCGAAGCAAATCTTATTGAGAAAAAGACAATTGAAAAAAGTGTATTTACAACTTCATCGGGAACAACGGTTAGTGAGTATGCAACTAGTCTGCAGGTTCAGGCAGAGCTTACCGGGAGTTATATGTACTTTAGCGGCGCAGTGAGAGCAAGCTTTTCGCAAAACCGGTACAGCCAGCAGGAATATTCTTACGCAACCGTACACAGTATAATTCAAAAATTGTCTTTTCGTATACCGATTGATGTTTCTGTTTCTGAAATAAAAAACTATTTAACTGAAACAGCAAGTTCTAAATTAAATGATGTATCGGTCAGCCCGGCAACATTATTTCAAACATACGGCACACACTGTATGGTGGGGATAATAGTAGGCGGAAGATTAGATTATAATATATCTGCAAAAAGTTCCGATGTAACCGGCGGTAAATCTGTCGGCGCTTATGCTAACTATGGATTCAAATCTAAATTTTCATCAGCATCAATTTCAACCGAAACTATTTCCGAATCGCAGTGGGGTACATTCAGCAACAGCAAGGAAGAGCGGCTCGAAACCTACGGCGGTTTGAGTGAGTACGGACAGAACATAATAAACGACGGTGATTATAATAACTGGATACAAAGTATAAATGATAATCCGGTGTTCTGCGAGTTTGCATCCAATAATTCTTTATTGCCTATATGGGAATTATGCAATTCAGAAACAAGAAAAACCGAAATCAGAGATGCATATGCAACATGGGCAAACGATAAAAAAATTATTCAGACCACCACACCACATTCATGCATCATCGATCTGCAAGTAAAAACCTCCGGCAACTGGAGCAGTCTTGCCGATGTAATAAACGAAAACGGTTTGATATACTACAAACTTGGTATGGATTGCAACGCTGGTGCTGGCGGTGACTACATTGCAATATATTACGCACTCGGTTTGGATGACGGTTCAGCTTCAAAACTCCCGATCAACAGCATTAAGTTTCAAAATCATTCTGTCGGTGAAAGCATTCCTCAGGGTTATGTAAAAGCCTCCGATATAGATTTGAACAAAGGTGCTGGCGGCGATTATATTTATCTCTGTTTCAAACGCGATACCGCTGATCCTATAAGAGGACTCAAACTGCATGATGAAGACAACGGAAGCGATATTTTTTCTAAGGATGTAAAAACCGGAGCAGTTTTTTATGATATAATGAGACAAAGTAATAACAATATAAAACAGGATTTAAATCAGGGTGCCGGCGGGCATTATATTTTTATGAGTTATAGTACCGATTATATCGATTGAAAAAAAAGAAAAACCAAGAAATGTAATTTTAAGACAGTTAAAGGTTTTGTAAATAATTATTAAGGAGATTGTGATGAAAAAAATTCTATTAATTAATTTTTTGTTATTTATAACTTATTTATTAAATGCACAAACCGCAACTGCCCCCGCAGGAACCGGAACAGTCGACAATCCTTATCTAATCGCTTCTCTCGAAAATCTTTACTGGATAGCTGATCAGGTTAATAATGTACATAATTTATTTTCCGGAAAATATTTTCAACAGATAAATGATATTGATGCATCACCGACAAGCGAATGGTTTGACAATGGTTCCGGCGGATTTTATGGTTGGCTCCCTATTGGAAATGCGGATTATATGTTCAGGGGGAAATACAACGGGGATGGTTTTAAAATGGACGGACTATATAGCCACCGACCCGAAAACAGATACATAGGACTATTTGGATTCATATATTCCGCAACCATAAACGACCTCGGAATAACAAATGTAGATATTAGAGGAAAAGGTACAACCGGAGCATTAGTCGGTTATTCATGGGCTTCAAACACAATTACCAATTGTTATTCAACCGGGTCTATTGTCGGTGGAAGTGAGCAAGTCTTTGGCGGATTAATAGGATTAAATTCCGACAGCGAAATAAAGCGGTGTTATTCGGCGGTAACAATCTCGGCTTCAACCAAATATGCCGGAGGATTAATCGGGAAAAATATGCAAGGAAAAGTTAGTAATTGCTACGCAACCGGTTCTGTTTCCGGAATAAGTATAGTTTTTGTGGCGGATTGGTCGGATACAATAGCAACCTCGGATCTGATATAATCAACTGTTATTCAACAGGAGCTGTTTCAAGTGGTAGTGAATTTAATGTCGGAGGATTAGTTGGTGAAACTGCGAATGAGGCAACAGTAGCCAACTCTTTCTGGGATACTCAAACATCTAACCAAAATACGAGTTCTGGCGGCACAGGAAAAACCACTTCAGATATGAAAGATGTAGCAACATTTACAAATACTTCTACAAGCGCCGGTTTAACAAATGCATGGGATTTTGTTTCAAATCCAAATAATGATGTTGGTAATAACGACTATTGGGATATTAGGAGCCCGTATAACAATGGATATCCCTTCTTAAGCTGGCAGAGTTTTGCTGCATCCGTTACAACTCAATCTGTTACAAGCATAACCACCTCTACCGCTACTGGTAATGGTAATGTTACTGCTCTTGGTTATCCAAATCCCACACAGCATGGAGTTTGCTGGAATACCGGCGGTTCTCCAACAATAGCAGATACTAAAACTGAAGACGGAGCTGTTTCTACTACCGGTGCATTTACAGCTACTATTACCGGGCTATCGCAGAATACTAAATACTACGTTCGGGCTTACGCTACAAATAGCGCCGGCACCGCTTATGGCGAAGAACTAAACTTTACCACATTTGGCGTTCCTCTTTTAACAACCAATGAAATTGAAGGTGTAAATGTTACTTCGGCAATCTGCGGCGGGAACATAACCGAAGATAATGGATATGAAGTTACTGCACGCGGTGTATGCTGGAGTACAACCCCCAATCCAACAATTGCGAATGCACATACAAATGATGGAAGCGGAATAGGAGCATTTGAAAGCAACATAACAGGTTTAAGCAAAAATACCCGCTACTATGCGCGTGCTTATGCTACAAACTCTGCCGGTACTGCTTATGGTGAAGAAAAGAATTTTATAACTCCGAACCAACTTTATAACATGCTCGATTTTGATGGTGCTGATGATTATACGACCACACCCATTACACTTCCCGACGTAGGAACAATTGAGTTTTGGTTTTATGCTGATGATATTACTACGGGATATTTATGGACGACTACCGCAAACCATTGGTATACTCAACTTGCGAGTGGAAAACTTTATGCATGGATTAGTGGTGAAACGGGAGGTGAAGCATTAATTAAATCTTTGAGTGCAAATACCTGGTATCATTACGCAATTACATGGCTTAAAGCTGGTAACACGGTAACAGTTCAATTATACATCAATGGAACTTTTGTTGGTGTTACTGCTCCCGATCCATTTACATGGGGTGAGCCGGGTAGTGTTTTAACTTTAGGGAAAAAAGGCGCATCAATTTTTAACGGTAAGATTGATGAATTCAGAATATGGAATACAGTCAGAACAGAAACTCAAATACTTGATAATATGCACAAATTCATTTCGCCTGCATCTGAAAATCTTATGTGCAATTATAACTTTGATAATAGTTCAGGCAGCAGTATTTCAGACGGAACATCCGGCGGTTACAATGGAACTTTAAATAATATGTTAAATACAAACTGGCTAACGTCAACGGCGCCAATTGGAGTTTATGGTACGTATGTTAGAAACACAACTCAAACCTCGACAGGGCAAACCGGCAAAACAATTTCCGCCACAATTACCTCAGGCGGAGATAATACAAATTGCCTGGGTATATATACTTATGGTGACGGCGATGCATCAATAGATTATGAAACATTCCCTGATGGAATTACACAAAGAACAAATTTTATTTGGGGAGCGAGGGAATTTGGAAGCTGCACATCTAATTTAGTTTTTGATTATTCCGGTATTGCCGGGACGTCATTAAACGAATCAAATTTGAAACTTATGGAACGTAATGATGCTTTAAGTCCATGGACTGATGTAACACTTTCCGCTTCTCAAAACCCAACCGCGCATACATTCACACTTACCGGTATTACCGATTACTCCGAATTTTCAATTGGCGACGGTGGAACAAATCCGCTTCCGGTTGAACTGAGCTCTTTTACAGCAAATATAGCCAATGGAAAAGTAATTCTTGACTGGCAAACCGCAACGGAAGTAAATAATTACGGATTTGAAATTCAGCGGTCAGCGGTCAGCAGTCAGCTTTCAGAATGGGAAACAATTGGTTTTGTGAATGGACACGGAAATTCAAATTCACCGAAGGATTATTCGTTTACAGACCAAAGTGCAGCGGTAGCTGAGCGAAGTCGAAGCTACAGATTAAAACAAATCGATAACGATGGTCAATTTTCTTACAGTGATGAAGTTGAAGTTGAGTTGCAAAATATCCCTACTGAATATGCATTATATCAAAATTACCCGAATCCATTTAATCCAAGCACGGTGATCAGTTATCAGTTACCTAATGCCGGAAATGTTTCATTGAAAGTATTTGATGTTCTTGGAAGAGAAGTTGCGACACTTGTAAACGAAGTACAGCAAGCAGGCGAATACAACGTACAACTATCAGCCGAAAACTATCATCTTTCAAGCGGAGTTTACATATATAGAATTAACGCCGGAAAATTCAGTGAAGAAAAAAAGCTGTTATTGTTGAAATAATCTCTTTTGACGAAAATTAATTCATGAATTTATAAAATTTCATTTGATAAGTAAAAAATTATGAAAATGATAAATTTATTTTTCACAGTATTGTTAATAACACTCTTCTTTTCAGGAAAGAGTCTTTGTCAGACTTATTACATTGAGCAGTCTATTAGTGATAAGGGTTATCAAGCCCACGAACTTGGACAAACATTCACAACTCAGCAATCAGGCGCAATATTGAGTATTTCGGTTATTTCCCAACAAAGAGTGGAGGATGTAAAATTAGAAATATTTGAAGGTGGTTTTCCTTGTGGACCGGGTATTTACCAGCGTCAGGTTACCCTTGGATGGAGCAGCCTTGATTGGAACAAATTAGACCTGGAATACCCTGTTTATGTTAAAAGTAATACGCTTTATTCATTTTTATTGACAGCCCCCGGGCTTTTGACACTTCGTTGGGTAGACGCTAATAATTATGATGGCGGTGGGCTTGTAAACCAGAGGTGTGATAATGGTTCTAATTGGGTGGATTTGGCTTTTAAGATTGAAATCGATGAAAGCCAGCCGCCTGCGAATATTTCAATCAAGCAAGGAAGCACCAATTTAGCAGATGGCTCAACTTATGGTTTTGGCGGAATTAAAATGGGTTCGTACATAGACAGGGAATTTACAATATTAAACGGTGGGAATGGCAAGCTTAAGCTAACTACACCTATCTCGTTTGAATCAGGATCGGATCCGGAATTTTCCATAATTTCTCAGCCCGCTTCTGAAGTCGAACCGGAATACGGAGCATCAACTTCATTTACAATTAGATTTTCTCCAACAACAACTGATTCAAAATCTGCTTCGCTTTCGATTGTTAATAATGTTGCCGATAAGAATCCATATAATATTACATTTACAGGTTCAGGGGGTTACCCGGAAATAAATATCAAACAGGATGTTACGGATATTGCAGATGGAGGTTACTACAATTATGGAAATACAGATACACAAACCAACGATGATGTAATATTTACAATAGAAAATACCGGTACAGCGCTGCTTATTCTTAACACCCCTCTATCAATAACAGGCGCAAATACCGATCAGTTCAGCATAACAAATCAACCTTCTTCAGAAATCAGCGCCGGCGGCAGCGCAACATTTACGGTCAGATTTTCTCCAACAACTTTAGGCAGTAAAACAGCGGCAATTGATATTTCAAATAACGACGACGATGCAAGCCCCTACAGCTTAACGCTGAATGGTACCGGTGTGGATGTAGAAATGAATCTTAAACAATTATCAACAAATATTTCAGACGGCGATACTTATAGCTTTACCAATACGAATATCGGCAGTAACACAGATATAACTTTCACAATTCAAAATACGGGAAATGCTGCTCGCAGCTTGACGATTACAACACCGCTTTCAATAACCGGAACAAATTCAGATCAGTTCAGTATCTTTTCACAACCGGCATCTTCAGTAGCATCGGGAAGCAGCACAACGTTTACGGTTCGGTTTGCTCCAACTTCTGAAGGGAGTAAATCGGCATCAATTGAAATCGGGAATAACGACTCGGACGAAAACCCCTATAACCTAAATATAAGCGGAGCAGCAATCGGCTATCCCGAAATGGATGTTCTTGGTAATGATCTTTCAATAAGCGATGGCGCTAATTCACCCAACACAGGCGATGGTACTAATTTTGGGACTGCTGTACTGTCGGGTGAAACTTCTGTTCATACATTTACAATAAAAAACACAGGTAACGGGACGCTTCATTTAAATGGAAGTCCACGAGTTTCCATTTCGGGTGATGGCGCATCAGATTTTTCCGTTACTACGCTTCCATCTGCCACAGTGGGACCAAACAATGCAACGACAACTTTTCAAATCACTTTTGATCCCTCTGCAAATGGTGCGAGGAATGCTGAGATAAGTATAGATAACGATGATTCAAATGAAAATCCCTATAACTTTTCTATTAGCGGGATAGGAGATAATCAAATTGCCCCATACGTAACAAGTTATTCGCCGGAAAATATCGGGACTTCCTATATGCGCCAGAATTTGGTTCTTCAGTTTAACGAGGAAGTTACTGCCGTTGGTGGGAAAAATATAAACATCTATGACGCAATGAATAATTTGTTTGAACAAATTCCTGCCGATGATTCACGGGTTACTATCAGTGGTAATCAAGTTACAATAAATCCCAACGGCTCATTTGTTCTTGGAACGGAATATAATGTTCAGATTGATGCAGGCGCTTTTAATGATATAGTCGGCGATACTTACGATGGGATACAAAACAGCTCTACATGGAGCTTCACCGCCGCCGCTGCCGATCCTCCCGGCAGATGTTTTAACTTTGACGGAAATGATGATTATGCAACATTACCATGTACTATGCCGGATAACGGAACAGTGGAATTTTGGTTCTACCTTGATGATACAAACACTACACATACCTTCTGGAACTCTAACGATAGTTTTTGGTATATGAGTTATGTTGCCAATGATGCTCTTTGGTGTAAAATTAGTAACGGTGTATTGAAATATTCTCCCATTTATGCAGGTAAATGGTATCATGCGGCAGTTACCTGGCAAAAAATCCCGTTTTTAGGTCTAACGTATTCCTTGCATATCAATGGGTCATTTATAACTTCTACAAGTAATGAAACCTGGATTAATCCCAATTCAACCATTTACATAGGGAAGATGGTATCAGATGTTTATCCTTTGAAAGGGAAAATAGAAGAATTCAGAATCTGGAATAAGGCAAGAACAATTACGGAAATTCAAAATGACATGTTTAAGATTCTTGCCGGATCAGAGTCCAACCTTTTGGTTTATTATAAATTTGACGATATGTACGGAACAGAATTATATGATGAAAGTGGGCAATTAAACAACGGCACTTTGTTTAATTCCTCGGATGATAGTTGGATTACATCAACATCTCCAGTTGGAACTTACGGAAAATCTGTTAGAACCGTCGCTGCTACAACTGCCGGCGCTGCGGGAAAAACAATTTCTGCTCAAATAACATCAACTGCCGATAACACAAATTATCTTGGTATATACAATACCGGTAACGGCGATGGAAAAGTAACGAGCGACGATTTCGGCGCCAGCGGCGCAACACAACGAAGTAATATTATCTGGGGAGTAGAAGAATATGGTAGTTGTACGGCAAATTTAACTTTTAACTATTCAAACATCACCGGATACTCATCAAATGAATCAGCGTTAAAATTATTAAAAAGAAATGATGCAGAAAGTGCATGGACGGATGTTACCGGTTCCGCTATACCAAATACAGGCAATCACACATTCACGATGTCGGGATTAACATCATTCAGCGAATTTTCAATTGGTGATGGTGGTGAAAATCCTTTACCGGTTGAGTTAAATACTTTCTCGGCAAACGTAAACGATAACTCGGTAACTCTGAAATGGCAAACACAAACTGAAGTTGATAATTACGGGTTTGAGATAGAAAGAAAAGTCAGCAGTACACAGTCTTCAGTCGGCAGTCAATCGCAAAATACGTGGGAGAAAATTGGATTTATTCAAGGACACGGGAATTCAAATTCGCTGAAAGAATATTCTTTTGTTGACAACACTGTTCTTAGCGGAAAATATCTTTATCGCTTAAGACAAATTGATAATGACGGAAACTTTAAGTACTCAAGTATAGTGGAAGTAACATCTTTACCAACCAAGTATTCGTTAGGGCAGAATTATCCTAACCCGTTTAATCCGAGTACAATAATAAAATTTGGATTACCTGAAGCATCATTTGTAACTCTTAAAGTATACAATATGCTAGGTCAGGAAATAAAAACTTTAGTTAGCGGATATAACGAAGCTGGCAATTACAACATTAAATGGAATGGTGATAATAATTTCGGAAACCCGGTACCAAATGGGACATATATTTACAGGATTATTTCAAATAATTATGTAAAATCTATGAAAATGATTTTATTAAAATGAGTGCCAAGCGAAGCTTGGACTATTCTAATTGGGTGAGGCAGGAATTTTGCAAACCTGCCAAGTCCCCCTGGCTTTAACTAAAAGTATAGGGCTCTTCTAAAAATCCATTATCGTTAGCTAACGGATTACTACGGGTATATGCTGCCAAACCGGATTTTCGAAGAGAGCCAATTAAAGTTTTTAGAGATGCACTAAAGGTTCTCACCAATAAAAACTCATTCCTTAGACAGAACATCCTAATGAAAATGCAAGTGTCCGGGTTAAGTCGCTTTTCGGCTTAGTCCATCCATAGACCCCGTTTCTTTACGGGGACACTGAATTATACCTCAGCTTCGTTCGGTATGAATCCTTGTAACGTTATATTGCGGTTAATTAATTATTATTTAATAATTTGAAATGATGTAACATCAATCTCATTATCTTTATAGCGTAATTTTATACTATCATCCCCAAAAGCAATAAATATATCAATAGTATTTCTGCTAAATGCATCAGCGTCAGTTATACATTTTTTTATTTCTGACAACGGAATTAAAAGAATCCCTCCTCTTGGCATCAATAAGGAACCATTTTCATCTTCAAGTGCTTTTTTAAAAACATCACGAAAAGTAACTTGCCAGCCTTTTGCCTTTTTGCTTCCAGGACGAATAAAAACTCTTTCTCCATTTATTAATCCTTCATAAGATTTCAAATCATCAATTGTGTAATCATACTTAACAAGAATCTTTTTGAGCTCATCTTGCATAATTTCTTCTTGTTTTTTTTCTTCAAGTAATTTTGTTATAATGTTTTTTTTTAGAAGAAAAAAATTTAATTCTTCTATTAGTGAATCTGATATTACTTTCTGAAGTGGATTAAGAAAAAGTTTCTCTCCTTGCGCAACAACTTTATATTTGTTTGTTTTTAGTAATCTTATTAAATATTCTTCAATAGTATGTCTAATAGCATTATCATTAAAATCTGATTGCGTAGCCGATCTACCATCATTAATAATTAAAACCTTCTCCCAATTCTTTATCTTTTCCTCAGGTGAAAGGTTGTGAGTTTTTAAGCGATTATATAAATTTTTTGCTTCTCCAACATAAACAGTATTATTTCTGGATTCAAAAAGTATATAGATGCCCGGATATTCAATACTGCCAATCTCTTGATTAAATTTTTCTAACGCTTTAGTAGAACGGGAAAATTCCCAAGAACGAATTTGTGCTGTAGTTCTATCTCGAATAATTTTTTCTCCATTAGGTGGATATTCAGAATAACCAATATTTTTTTCTTCCATTTTATTTCCGTAATGTGATTATAGTTTCCCTAAGTTTATAGCTTCTAATTTGCCCAGAGCGTCTATTTCTTGCTTTTTCTATTTTTTCAATAGATAATCCTAAGTCTTTTCCGATTTGAGCAATTAAAAGGTCAGTAGGGACATAAACATCGGCAATTAAACTATCACCAACTACGAGAATGAACCTACCATCATTTTTGATTTTGGGTATGACCATTTTGAATACTTTGTACATATCATCAAAATACTTGTGAACAATAAAAGGCATATCTAGCCGTCTGTACTTTCCACGTCTTAAAATATTCCCTTGAATGTTTCTTTTAATATCGTCAATCCAGTCATTAGTATAGATTGGGCGAAAGTTTCTGATTAATCCTTTGGAAACATTATCACAAACAACCATTTCATCCTTTACTTTTTTCAATTCAGTTTGATTCTTTGCAAAGTTTAACCATCCCATTTCAATTTTGTAATTTATGACATAATCAAGACCATTCATATAAGGTAGGGAAGTAATTATTAAATCAAACTTATTGGAATGATCATACTCCATTGAGTTTGATAAGAATACTTTGCTTTGTGTAGAAATGAAATCGCTAAATTCATTCTGTATGATTTTCAAATCTTCAATGATTTGATGAACTTTCTGATTCATCAAAACAAAAGGAGCGTGAGAATCAACCTTTTTATTTTTTGAATAACCGAGGCAAGGACTTCGCTTTAATTTACTAACATCAACTAGAATTGAAGAAAAAGCAAGATTAAGTAAGTCAATAATTTTTTGATTTGTTTTTGAGGATAGGTTATCAATTCCACCTTTTAACACTTCCAAATTTGATAGAACTTCTTTTGAAAATTGTTTTTCGGATTTTAAGAATCTTGGTGCTTTAGTAGGCTGAGATAAATCTAATTTATTAAAAATTTTTAATAATTCTTTTGGTGAAACATCCCAAGAGTTTAATTTTGTCTCTGCTATGAATTTTAATAAAGGATTAAGTTCAGTTCCAAATGATTTGTAACCGTTTAGTTTAGATTGAACTTGTACAGTTCCACAACCAGTGAATGGATCTAAAACCGTAGGATTCTTATAATTATTTTTGTACTGGTCAAAAATAGATTGGACAAATGAAGCTGAAAAACCTTGTACGTACGGGGCCCAACGATGAATTGCTTCATTAACATTCGGACTAAACTGAATTGGTTGTTTCTTATTTAATATATCTATTCCTAGATGCTTCAAATATGGTTCAGAATCAATATCACAATGCCCTAACTGTTTCGGGGAGTTAATGATATTTATTTGACGGGCTGTATATTCTTTCGCTACTATCGGAAACATATTTTCTTGTTGCATAAAATCCTACAGTTTTGCCTAAAATATAATGAATCGTTTAATGAATTTCTTAGCAATATAACTATTTAGTATTTTATCTGTAAATGAGCAAAAAAGAGAAAGATGAGCGTTGTAAAATCTAACTGCTCATTTGCAGATAAAATAGTGTTGTCCCGAAATAATATCTTTTTTTACCATAACAGCGTTAATTGCTTTTTTATATTCTAAAGAATAAACCTCTTTATAAAATTAGTATAGGCTTCCTCCGTGTGCGGACTGTAGCGCCCGGCTCTCATTTCGTTTCTAACTCTGTCTAATCCGTTATCCGTTAGCTAACGGAAACGGACTGTGTGATTGTTTTTGTCACTCATCTCCATGTTCTCTAAAAGTTACTTGCTAAAATGTATTTATTTATTTTACCAATGGCAAGAAATATCCGTTAGCTAACGGATTCCCGAGCGCTATTTTTTTCTCTCACAATCTTCAATACTTAAATCAAATAGCCGTACACTGAAACCCTTCATCCTAACCCGGACAAGCCTCCGCGGGGCGGAACAAGCAGAAACAAAAAGGAAATAATTCGTAAGCTAATGGATTGTACATTCTTCATTGTACATTGATTACTGGTATTCGTCCCAGCTTTTTACGGTTAAACTTTTCACATTATATTTTTGAATTGCCCGGACGAATCGTTTCACTACCTGTATGTTTGTAAACAAAGGAATATTTAAATCAACTGCTTTGCGGCGAATAATATAATCGCTGTCTAATTCAACCTTCTCTGCCGACTTCGGAATATTGATAACCATATCGATCTTTTTTTCTGAAAGGTAAGTAAGTATTCCCGGTTCCATATCATCAAAAGGACGGTACAGAACTTCTACCTCAATATTATTTTTCTTATAAAAATCCGCAGTCCCCTTTGTGCCGTAAAATTTCAATCTCATTTTTTTTAAGATGTTTAATTCTTCAATTAACTCAGCCTTGTTCTTTAATGTTCCTGTTGATAAGAGAACGCCTTTTTCCGGCAGCTTTGCACCGGTTGAAAAAACACTTTTTAAAAACGCTTCTTCAAAATCATCGCCAAGACAGGCAACCTCGCCGGTTGATGACATTTCCACGCCAGTAATCGGGTCTGACCCTTTTAACCTTGTAAAAGAAAACTGAGAAGCCTTTACGCCCACGTAGTCAAGGTCGAATGAAGATTTATCTATCTTTGCAACCTTCTCGCCAAGTATAAGCTTTGTTGCAATTTCTATAAAATTTATCTTCAATGTTTTTGATACAAAAGGAAAGCTGCGCGATGCTCTAAGATTACATTCAATTACTTTTACATCGTTATCTTTTGCAATAAACTGAATATTGAAAGGACCTGTTATTTGAAGCGCCTGAGCAATTTGTTTTGTAATAAGTTTTACGCGGCGCATAGTTTCAAGGTACGTACGCTGCGGCGGAAGCACAATTGTTGCATCGCCCGAATGAACGCCTGCATTTTCGACATGCTCTGCTATTGCGTAACAGAAAAGTTCGCCGTTATCGGCAACCGCATCAACTTCTATTTCTTTGGCGTCAGTTATAAATTTACTTATAACCACGGGATGGTCAAGATTAAGTTCGGTCGCTTTCTTTAAGTATTCCTCAAGTTCATCCTCCGAGAGCACTATGCTCATTGCCGCTCCGCTTAATACATAACTTGGGCGCAAAAGAACCGGGTAACCGACAACGGAAGAAAATCTTTTCGCCTCAAGCAGAGTTGTTACTTCATTCCAATCAGGCTGGTCAATTTCAAGTTTGTCAAGTATTGCCGAAAACTTATGCCGGCTTTCTGCATTATCAATTTGTTCGGGCGAAGTGCCGAGTATTTTAATTTTAGCTTCATGCAATTTCATACAAAGATTATTAGGAACCTGCCCGCCCATTGAGACAATAACACCTTCGGGATTTTCCTTATCGCAAATATCAAGCACACGTTCGAGGGTCAATTCCTCAAAATAAAGTTTATCGCAAATATCATAATCCGTGCTCACTGTCTCGGGATTGCAATTAATCATAATAGATTTATAGCCAGCTTTATTTACGCCGTTAACTGCATTAACACAGCACCAATCAAATTCAACCGACGAGCCGATGCGGTATGCGCCGCTTCCGAGAACAATTATCTGCCCTTTTTCACCGGACTGAATATCATTTTCTTCTCCGTGATAAGTTAAGTACAAGTAATTTGTTTGAGCCGGAAATTCTGCCGCAAGAGTATCGATTTGTTTTATAACAGGAATAATGTTTAATGATTTTCTATAACTCCTCACTTCCATTTCTGTGCTGCCGGTTAGTAAAGCTATTTGATGATCCGAAAATCCTTTCTGCTTTGTTTCTTTAAGAAAGTTAAATTGTACTTCATTTAATTTATTCCCTTTTAGTTTCGCTTCGGCATCGACTATATTTTTCATCTTGTATAAAAACCATTTAGAGATTTTTGTTAACTGATGAATTTTATCTACCGAATAACCAAGCTGCAGTGCTTTTGCTACTGCGAATATACGTTTATCAGTAGGCGATGACAATTCACTATCGAGGTCATCAAATTCAATTTCGTTGCACACAAAACCATTCATTCCGTTATCGAGCATACGAATCGCTTTTTGAAGAACTTCTTCAAAACTGCGCCCGAGCGACATCACCTCGCCAACAGATTTCATCTCCGAACCAAGATGCCTGTTCACCTGCACAAATTTTTGAAGATCCCACCGCGGGAATTTTAATGCGACGTAATCGAGCGCAGGTTCAAAGCAAGCAGAGGTTTCTTGAGTAATGATGTTCTCAATTTCATTTAGCGCATAACCGAGCGCAAGTTTTGTCGCGATGAACGCCAGCGGATACCCCGTAGCTTTTGACGCCAGCGCCGAACTGCGGCTCAGGCGGGCGTTCACTTCAATTATTCTGTAATCATCCGAATCGGGATCAAGCGCATATTGGATATTGCACTCGCCAATAATGCCAAGATGCCTTATCAGTTTTATTCCAACCGACCGCAATTTAAAATTTTCTTGAGCCGATAAAGTCTGCACGGGAGCAATAACAATGCTGTCGCCAGTGTGCACTCCCATCGGGTCCACATTTTCCATTGAGCATATTGTTATGCAGTTATCATATTTATCCCGAACAATTTCGTATTCAACTTCTTTCCATCCGTGTAGAGATTCTTCAATCAAAATTTGGTTAGTAAAATTAAAAGCCCCCCCCGCCTTCTCCTTTAGTTCTTCTTTTGTATTTACTATTCCCGAACCAAGCCCGCCAAGCGCATAAGCGATGCGCAGCATTACAGGAAACCCAATTGTTTCTGCAGCGGCAACAGCTTCGTCAACATTAGAAGCGGCTTTGCTAATTGCAACTTTTAAACCTGCTTCATTAACGCGGTTACCAAAAAGCAATCTGTCTTCTGTATCTTTAATTGCTTCCACGGGCGTTCCGAGAACACGAATGTTATATTTTTCGAGCATACCTTTTTCATAAAGATCAACGCCCACGTTTAGCGCCGTTTGCCCGCCAAACTGAAGAAGTATACTATCGGGCTGCTCTTTAATAATTACCTTCTCAACAAAGTCAGTTGTGATGGGGACAAAATAAACTTTATCTGCATAATCTTCGGATGTTTGTATTGTAGCTATGTTGGGATTGACCAGAACAGTTGCTACTCCATCTTCTTTTAACGCCTTTATCGCCTGGCTGCCGGAGTAGTCAAACTCGCCTGCCTGACCAATTTGCAAAGCGCCGGAGCCGAGGATTAAAACTTTTTTTGGTTTACCTTTTTTGATCATCATAAAGACCTCACGAACATATCGAAAATAAATTCACTATCATCCGGACCCGGCGATGCTTCCGGATGAAACTGAGCCGCAAAAAATGGTTTTGAAATATGTATGATGCCTTCGTTTGTTCCGTCGTTGTCGTTAACAAACCACTCGCGCCAATCCTGCGGAAGAGTTTCGGCGTTAACCGCATAGCCATGATTTTGAGAAGTGATGTAACATCGTTTTGTTCCGAACTCGTTACAAGGCTGATTGTGGCTGCGATGCCCGTATTTTAATTTGTATGTATCAGCACCGGCTGCAAGGGCTAATATTTGGCTGCCGAGACAAATGCCAAGCATCGGTTTGTTTTTTGTCATCGCTCTTTTTGCGTTTTCTATTGTAGTTACGCACATTTTAGGATCTCCGGGACCATTCGAAATTACGAATCCGTCGCACTCTATATTTGTAAAATCATAATCATAAGGAACGCGAAGCACTGTAATATTTCTGCCAAGGAAAGCTTTTATGATGTTGTTTTTTGTGCCGCAGTCAACAAGGACTATTTTTTTTCCTTTCCGTTTATACTCTATTGGAATTTTTATTGAAACTTCACCGGCAAGATCCTTTTTGTTCGGATCTTCAAAATCTATTTTTTGATCTTCATTAATAACAATTTTGCCGGACATTGTTCCTTTGTCTCTTAGTATGCGTGTGAGCATTCGAGTGTCGATTCCGTATAAGCCGGGAATTTTATGTTCAATCATCCAATCGGATAAAGAGCGTTTGCCGTTCCAGTGTGAATATTCAAATGAATAATCAGAAACAATTATAGCTCTGCAATGAATTTCTTCCGACTCAAAAAATTTATACATGCCGTCTTCACGTTCCCCGCCGGGCACGCCATAGTTGCCGATTAGCGGGTAAGTAAAAACAAGAATTTGTCCCCGGTAAGATGGATCTGTCATAGTTTCGGGATAGCCAACCATGCCTGTATTAAACACAACCTCGCCGTTCGTGTTGCCGTTATAACCGAAACTTCTCCCTATATATTTCGATCCGTCTTCAAGAAGTAGAGTCGCTTTGCTTAATTGTTCCATTTATTTTTTATTAAAATTTTGGGTAGATAAAAAAATAGCCACTCAAATGAGCGGCTTTGTCATTATAAAATTTGAGTATGTCGGAAAAAACTATGCTTAAAAATTTTCTGATCAATTCAATTCCAATTTTTGCGAACAAATATAGCGCCGTGTGGTTAAATATCCAACGGAGACTCAGTTAAACTATAAAGATCGCAGAAAAATTTAAGGGCATCTCTAAAAACAAAGTGTCATTGTCCGTTAGCTAACGGATCCTCGAATGAAGCAATCCCAGTGTAGAATTTTGAGATTGCTTCGCTTCCAATGACTTTTCTCTTGTGTCATTGCGAACGAGTCTTCGAGTGAAGCAATCTGATTCATTCGTTGAGATTGCTTTGCTCCCAAATCCCTTAGCTAACGGATACTACAATATTTGCATAAGGTGAGTTAATTAATTTTGCGAAAGTTTTAACGACAATTTCTTTAAATAACCAAAAAATAATTTTAATATCACTTCCATCTATTTACATCTAATATATTTTTAACCATATTTGTTCACCATAAACTAAAACCGGAATTTTAATGGTAATTAAACACTCTAAAAAAATTGCAAAGTCAAAAAAAGCTCCTAAAACTTTTATCCTCGACACAAATGTTATTCTTCACGACTCTTCATGCATTCATCAATTTCAGGAAAATGATGTTATAATTCCCCTTACTGTTATCGAAGAACTTGATCATTTCAAAAGGGGCAGCCAGGTAATAAATTTAAATGCACGCGAGTTTGCCCGCTCGCTTGATGCAATGACAGGCAGCGCGCTTTTTAACGGCGGCGTTTCGATGGGTAAAAATAAAGGGAAAATGAGAATCGCTATTTCTAAAGGAAACAACGCTGAAATAAAAAACATATTTCAAGAAGATTCGCCGGATCACCGCATACTTACTACTGCATATGAATGGAATAAAAAGATTGGCGATAAATCTACTGTGGTACTCGTTTCAAAAGACGTAAATCTGAGGATGAAAGCAAAAGCGCTCGGTATTCAAGCTGAGGATTATACCACCGACCGCGTGAAAAGTGTGGAAGAACTTTACAGCGGCAAAGAAGTTATTGATAATTTTAATGATGATATTATCGTTAAACTTTTTCAACCGCCTCATGAAGTTGAAGCGGGAAAAATTCTTAAAAAATTTTCCGGCGAAATAATTCCGAATAAATATTACATACTCCGAAATATGAATCGTTCGGCGCTTGCATATCTCGACAATGAAAATGCTTTTATTAAGAAAGTTGATAAATCAATTACCTATGGAATAAATCCCCGCAATGCAGAGCAGACGTTTGCAATACACGCGCTTACCAATTTTGACGTGCCGCTTGTTACGCTTACGGGTAAAGCTGGAACCGGTAAAACACTGCTTACTCTTGCGGGCGCGTTATCAGTAAAAAAAAATTACAGGCAAATTTATGTTGCGCGCCCGGTTGTGCCGCTTAGCAACAAGGATATCGGTTTTCTTCCGGGAGACGTTCAAAGCAAACTGGAACCTTACATGCAGCCTTTGTGGGATAATATAAAAGTTATTCAGGATCAGTTTTCTGAAAATGACAAAAGCCATCAGGCAATTAATACTATGATTAAAGATCAAAAACTTGTTGTTGAGCCGCTGTCATATATTCGCGGGAGAAGCCTTCAGAGAATATTTTTTATCGTTGATGAAGCGCAAAATCTTACCCCTCACGAAATTAAAACCATTATAACAAGAGTGGGAGAAGGCTCGAAAATTGTTTTTACCGGAGATATTTATCAAATCGATCATCCCTATCTCGATTCGCAATCAAACGGATTAACTTACTTGATTGATCATTTTAAAGGACAAAAACTTTATGCGCATATTAATCTCGAAAAAGGCGAACGTTCCGAGCTGGCAGAATTAGCAAGCAACTTATTATAATCATCGAAGCGATATTAGAAATATCTTTGTTCAATAAAAATTAAACTTATTATGAAAAAACTCCTGCCGGCATTTCTTTTCGGGCTTACTCTAATTTCATGCGGTGATGAAAATCCACTGAAGCCGGATAATATTAATACAAATGAAATTAATCCATTCAATATTAACAGAAAACTCGGCAGAGGAATAAATTTAGGAAACATGCTCGAAGCGCCGGTTGAAGGCGAATGGGGATTTTTTCTTAAAACTGAATATTTCAAAATAATTAAAGACGCAGGATTTAATTCTGTTCGTGTTCCTATAAGATGGTCTGCTCATGCTCAAAAGAGTTTTCCCTATGCAATAGACGAACTTTTCTTCCAAAGAATTGACAGGGTGATTGAAGATGCATTCGCGAATAACTTAATGATAATAATTAACATACACCACTTCGAAGAAGTTATGAGCGAACCTGATGCTGAGAAAGAGAGATTCCTTTCATTGTGGCAGCAAATTTCAAAAAGATATAAAAACCACTCAAACGATTTGCTCTTTGAAATACTTAATGAACCGAATAATAATTTAACCCCCGGTCTTTGGAATATATTTTTAAATGATGCAATTCGAACAATTCGTACCGAAGATAAAGAAAGAACAATACTAATCGGCACTGCAAACGGAGGGGGAGTTTTTTCTTTAAAAGATTTAATTTTGCCGGAAGATGAAAATAATTTGATAGTTACATTTCATTACTATTCTCCTTTTCAATTTACCCATCAAGGTGCGGAGTGGATTTCGGGGAGTGATAATTGGCTCGAAAAAAAATGGACTAATAGGGCAGATGAAAGGGAAGCTATAATTCAAGATTTTAACTTTGCATTTGCGTGGTCAGCGGCAAGCGGTAGACCAATAAATCTTGGTGAGTTTGGTGCATATTCAAAAGCCGATATGAATTCAAGAGTATTGTGGACTACGCTTGTAAGTCACCTTGCAATATTTAACGGTTTTAGTTTTCAGTATTGGGAGTTCTGCGCCGGTTTCGGAGCTTATGATATTAAGGCAATCTCCTGGCGGCAGCCGTTGCTTGATGCTTTAATTCCCAATATGCCTTTAGTTGCCGGGATATAATTTAACTTCAGCAGTGGATGAAAGAGAAAGGATGACTGCTAATATCATAGCGCGGCAAGCCGCAAGTAAAAAGTTGAAAGTATAAAGTTAAAAGTAAAAAACATAAAAAATATCTTTACATAAAAAATCCGTTGGCTAACGGATTGGCTAACGGATACATGACAATACTATATCTTCACTTAACCAAATTGAAGCGACATAAACAGACGCTATTTTTTTTCTCACCATCTCCAATACTTAAATTAAATAGCTGCACACTGAAATCCTTCATCCTAACCCGGATAAGCCCTCGCGGGGCGGAACAAGCAGAAACAAAAAAGAAATAATCCGTTAGCTAACGGACGGGAATGCGCTATTTAAAGTGAACTCATAAATGAATATTAAAAATAAATCCCAGCTTTAGCATCGTGCCCATTCGTGATGTAGTTACTTTTCGAATATCCGTTGAATAAAAATCTAACGAGTATTCCAATCCTTTTTCTCCTATTGGAATATAAAATATCAAGTCTAAACCAAATAGTTTGGTTAACTTTGCCTCCATTCCAATTCCAATAAATTCAATCTCATTATTATATATGCCTCCGAAAGTTCTCGAATCACCAGCGTTAAAATGTTTTAAATAAGTTATGAGCGGTAAAATATTTTCCCATAAATTATACTTTACTGCTAATGCATATTCGGGACCAGCAAATATTTCCCCTAATTGAACTCCGCCCTTTATTTCAACTTCATATTTGTCATAAAGAGAGATACTTGCTTTTACATAACCACTTAGTGGAACAGGAATTATTGAAAGTTCAGAAGTGTTTTGAACGGTATTCTGAATAAAATATCCAAATGATTCCAATTTAACACCAAGACTCACTTTTTGAGATAGCGTTTGCGATGAACTTAAAAATAATAATAGCAGAATAATACTCTGTTTCATTTTTCCCTTTCACTCTTACTTAACCGCTCAACTTAACCGCCTTAATTGTGCGTGGCTAAAGCTGTGAAGATATTATGTGATTTTTATATTCCGTGACCTAAAGAGTTTGTGTTAATAGTCAATAAAATTCCCGCTTCGGCTGGATGGGCTAAGGATTTTCACACAGCCTCCAAAGGTCGGGGCAATAACCATTTTATTTAAGGCGGGGAAATAGTTCTTCTTGCTAGCCTAAGAATTAAATGATAGAAATATATTTTTCATCAGTTTTATCCGGATAACCTTTTCCTCCCATGAAATGACTTGTTACAAAATAAATTTCCAAATTTTAAATGTCAAGCAGCGCGTCAATAACTTATAAGAAATATCAGCATGTTAAAATAGGGATCGCTCTATGCTCAACTTTTACTTAGTGCCTTTTTAAGTTTTCGAGCTTTCTAATATATCAACTGCGAATTAATTCCGAATCTGAAATTATTTCCATTAAAGTGGTTTAGCTTCCAGGTAAATTCAAAAGTCATCGGGAAGAGAACATGCCCTATACTAAATCCCGCCTCAAGGAATGGACTTTTAAATGTTGTTGTGGAAATTGGCATTAACCTTTTGCTCTTCGCGCTTACGTCGCTATATGCAGCGTTGATGTAAGTATTAAGTTGAAGTTCAAGATCTTTTAGAATTGGGATCCTTAGCCACCTGAAAATATTATCTCCCCAATCATGATCGAGATTAAGAGTAATAATTTTATCACCAACAACTTCATTTAATCCGAGTGTACGGAATGAATTTCTCTGTCCGGTTAAATCAATGTTGCCGGGGAGTGAATAGAGCATCTGAAACGGAAGCTGCCCGGAATTAAACAATCCGAAAATTTTAAATTCTAATGACGAACTTCCGAATGAATTTAATTTTCCTCTAACGGTAGTTTCGTAAGTTGTAAAATCAATTTTATTCTTCAATAAATTCTTATCCGCAAACTTTACATTTGCGTTTAGAAGAATATATGAACCGGAAAGCCCGATCCTTCTTCTAAAAAATCCATCTTCAATAAATTTTCTGAAATCAATATCAAGACCTATGTTTATTGCTCTAACAGTTGTTTCCGTAACCGGCAGGTTGTCTTTGTATTTTTCATTTTTTTTGAAGAATGAAAAATCTGAATTCTTATAAGCATTCCGGTCTGTATGATTTTCAAAACCGGCATTCAATCTTAAAATGGGATCAACATCCGCCGAAAGATTAAAGCTAAAACCGGTAGAGTAATAATGATCCCTAAACTCATATTTGTTTAACAAAGAAAGCAGCGACGAAAAAAACTCGTGGTAAGATTCCGATTCACCAAATAATGTGTTGAGTTTATTATAGGCGTTTACACTTGCTTTTGTAGTTCTATAATCACCGAGCAGGCAGCTTCCGTTAAAATCTGTTTTGAATCTTTTATCGGCAAAACCATAATTCATCTTTAATGAAGAATTAAATCGCTGTTTAAGAAGATCGTTAACGAATAATCCGAAATCAATCGCATGCCCTTCCACACGGTTGAAATGATACATGCCAAGAGGCGCGCTGACTGTAAAATTATCCGAAAAAGACATTCTTGTAGAAAGAAAAGAAAAATCATCCCAGAAGGAATGGGGAAGATTTTCAATGCTGTCTATCCGCGCATAAGCAAGCGATTCTTCTTTTGTTCCAGGGAGCGTTTGCGTTTGCGACCAGTAGAGCGAATCTTTTTCAGCCGCACCCGGCAAGACTTTTATAATTACCTCATCAAAAAAATCATCGCTAATTATCTTGTTGATGTTGTAATCATATAAAATTGTATTTAACTCTAATGCAAGCTGCGTAAGCCCGAGTATATTTGCATGAACATACAAACGATAATCGGCAGGCATAAAAACACCGTTGTAATCATTAAACTGCTGATAAACATTTATAGTATCAAAAATGCCGGCGGTGCTTGCAGCGCGGTTTAATTGAAGATCAACTTTAATTAAGTCGAACGTGGAATCAACGATAAAAATATCACCCGTGAACCCGGGGTTGCTCGAATAATCGGGGGCAAGGTAAATCTGATAGACGATTCTGTCATCAATAGCCAGAGTTTTTACGAGATAGTAGTAATAATATTCGAGCGCATCATCGGCAATAGGACCCGGCATTTCTTTTCCGATAAAACTTATTTCTTCGCTATAAAAATTTTGGATTATTCTTCCGCCCGTAAATATGTTAAGCGATGATGGAAGATTTGCAGTTTGTTTTTGTGCTGTTATTATTTCTTTGTAGTTGTCCGGCTCTGAAAAATAACCTTCGCTTTCGTTTTCGATAATGCCGTTAATTTTCAATTCAACCGAGTCTTTGCTGCCAAGTCCAATATTTAAACTCTGCCTGCCGCCCTCTAAATCGCTATCGGACCAAACAACTCCTTTAGTATATGCTTTAAAATTATAATCCGTCAGTAGTTTGTTTCTCTCGTTTTTTCTTTCAATTGCTTTTCTAATTATTCCTATTGCAGGATTTTCACCGGGCACAACGGTAATTTCGGGAAGAGTTATTTTAGTCTGCTGAAGTTTAAATACAATGGCTGATAAATTTTTATCAAGATTTATTTGTACCGTGTCCGAAATATATCCGATGTAAGAAACTATCAACGTATGCTTACCTTCGGGAATTTTTAGTTCAAATTCGCCGGACTTATTTGCAGAAGTTCCTAAGGTGGTACCGGCAACCCGAACATTTGCAAAGCTAAGCGGTTCGGTAGTTTCGGCATCTTTAATATCGCCGCGTACAAAATAGTATTGAGCGTTTGTACTTACCTGAAAAAGAATAATTAATACTGCAATGAATAAAAAAATATTTTTCATTTTTCACTTAATCTTTCTTAAAGAATATTGTACGAAAAATAGGCAAAGATGGGAAACATAAAAAGAGTAGCGAAGATGAGCGGGCAAATATTATTTGGGATGGCAGATACTTTGTCCTCTATTTGGTTAATGATTCTAAGAAAACCACGATTTTCACAATACTCCGCTTGAAAAATAAACATGAATAAACTTCGGTGGCAACCGGTGAAATATATAAGTGTACGTCATAATTAACTTTATTAGCTTAATAACTCACCTTACGCAATATGATCCGTTAGCTAACGGATTCAAATTTTGTTGGATCTCTCTCAAAAGTTTAAAAAGTCATTGTCCGTTAGTCCGTTAGTCAACGGATTAGTTAACGGACAATCTTTTGTTTTTAATTTAAAATTGAGATCCCGCCAATGCGGGATGACAAATCAGCTTGAGTAGAATAATTTAAATCGTATTTTTGTTTAGCTTTTTAAATTAATTGAGGATGGATATGCGAAAAAAAATGGCGCTGACAATTATTTTGATTGTGGTATTAATATCAACCGTTAGTGCTCAAACCAAAATAAATTTTACAGAATATGATCTTGATAACGGACTGCATGTAATACTGCATCAGGATAATACAACTCCCATAGTCGCTGTTACGGTGATGTATCATGTCGGTTCAAAAAATGAGCAGGCAGATAGAACCGGATTTGCTCATTTTTTTGAACACTTAATGTTTGAAGGTTCGCCCAATATTAACCGAGGCGAATATTTTAAAATTGTGCAGCATGCCGGGGGTGAGTTAAACGCAAACACATCCTTTGATAGAACATTTTATTACGAAGTATTCCCATCGAACCAACTTAAGCTGGGGCTTTGGCTCGAATCGGAAAGAATGCTTCAATTAAAAGTAGACAGCACAGGCGTAGAAACACAGCGCGGTGTTGTGAAAGAGGAACGCAGCCAGTCGCTTGATAATCAACCTTACGGAAAATTATGGGAAGAAACTTTTAAGCGCGCATATACTGTCCATCCTTACAAGTGGATGCCCATCGGTTCTGCACAATATATTGATGAAGCAACTATAAACGAATTCATGGAATTTTACAAAACTTATTATGTTCCCGATAATGCTGTTCTTTCTATTGCGGGAGATATTAATATAAATGAAACCAAAACCCTTATTGAAAAATATTTCGCGGAAATTCCATCGGGAACAAAAAATATTTATGTGCCAACTGTTGTTGAACCCGAAAAAACCGCAGAAGTTCGGGACAGCGTTTATGATAATGTGCAGCTTCCGGCGGTTGTTCATGCGTACAATATTCCTTCTCTTGGCAGCGAAGATTATTATGCTATTGATATGCTTACAACTCTTCTTTCTAACGGACAAAGCAGCAAACTTTATAAAACACTTGTGGATAAAGAACAAAAAGCGCTTTATGTCGGCGCCTTCCCTGCAGGATTGGAAGACCCGGGCTTGTTTGTTACTGTTGGAATTGCAAATGCAGGTGTAGATGCAAGCTCGCTTGATGAATCTATTGATGAAATAATTGAAGACACCAGAAATGATTTAATTACTGATTCCGAGTATAAAAAACTTCGCAACCAGGTTGAGAGTCAATTTGTTAACAGCAATACTACCGTTGCAGGTATCGCAGAGAACCTTGCTAATTACTATATGTTTTATGATGATACAAATTTAATTAACAACGAACTTGACCGTTACTTAAAAGTATCGAAAGAAGATATTCAGAAAGCCGCTCAAAAGTATCTTAAAAAAGAAAACAGGGTTGTACTTTATTATCTTCCAAATTCATTAAAACCAATAGAGGAGGGAAAATAAAATGAAAACGATTGTAATAATTCTTTCGATATTATCTTCAATAATCTATGCACAGGTAGATCGAAGCAAAATGCCGGAACCAGGTCTGGCTCCTAAAATTGAAATTGCAGATTACCAATCCTTTCAACTTGAAAATGGTTTAAAGGTTTTTGTAATTGAAAACCATAAGCTGCCTAAAATTTCTTTTTCACTTTTGATTGATAGAGATCCAATTAATGAGAATGATGCCGCAGGTTATGTTTCGGCGGCAGGCGAGTTGTTAAGAACGGGAACTATAAACAGAACTAAAGACCAAATTGATGAACAGGTTGATTTTATTGGAGCAGCACTAAGCACATCTCCCACAGGCGTATTTGCATCTGTATTAAAAAAGCATGTTGATACACTTTTAAATTTAATGAGTGATCTAATTTTAAACTCTGAATTTGCCGATGAACAACTCGATAAGATTTTGCTCAGAATGAAATCCGAAATCGCAATGGCTAAGGATGACCCCTCTGCTATTGCATCTAATGTAAGAAAAGTTTTACTGTTCGGAAAAGATCATCCTTATGGCGAGCTTACAACAGAAGAAACGATAGATAATATTACGCTGGATAAGTGTAAAGAATATTATCGAAATTTCTTTAAACCAAATATCGCTTACCTTGCAGTTGTCGGCGATATTACTTTAGATGAGGCAAAACCACTCATCGAAAAATATTTTGGCAAGTGGCAAACTGGAGATGTGCCGCAGTTTACGTACAAAAAACCTGAACCGCCCGCGGGATTAAATATTGCTATTGTTGACCGCCCCAATGCAATCCAATCGGTAATAAATATTGCTTATCCGGTTCAGTTAAAAATTGGCGATGCCGACGAAATAAAAGCGAAAGTAACCAATACAATTTTGGGCGGCGGCGTGTTTAGACTATTTAATAATCTTCGGGAAAAACATGCTTATACTTACGGCGCTTATTCTGTCCTCGCTAACGACAAGTTAATTGGCAATTTTAACGCATTTGCAGATGTACGAAATGAAGTGACCGATAGCGCTGTTACTGAAATACTTTATGAAATGAAAAGACTCAAAGAAGAAGCTGTGCCGGATGATGAACTGCAGGGAGTAAAAAATTATTTGACCGGTAATTTCGTTATGTCGCTCGAATCTCCTCAGACCATTGCAAGTTTCGCCATCAATACAGAACGTTACAACCTGCCGGAAGATTATTACGCGACTTACCTTCAAAAAATCGCTTCTGTTACTTCGCATGATGTAAAAGAAGCAGCGCAGAAATATATCAAACCTGAAGACAATTATATTCTAATTGTTGGAAATGCAGATCTGATAAAACAGAAAATGTCGAAGTTCGGCTCGCTCACATTTTATGATCGTTTCGGAAATAAAGTTGATACTTCCGCAGTTGATTTAAACGCTGAAGGAGTTACTGCCGAACAAATATTGGGAAAATATATCTACGCAATTGGCGGACGCGAAAAATTTTCCGCAGTACAGGATCGTATTACGGAGATGAGCGGCAAGGTGCAGGGTATTGATGTTAATATGACTGTATATCAAAAATCCCCCGATTTGTTGAGACAGGAAGTTAATGCAGGATTGATGAACCAGGTTATAATTTACAACGGTTCACAGGGTATAATGAAGGCTTCAGGTCAGGAAATAAATATCACCGGTCAGGAACTTGAGAAACTTAAATATGAAGCTACGCTTTCATTACTTTTAAAGTATGATGAGTTCGGAATAAAATTAAAATTAACCGGTACCCCAATAGTCGATGGAAAAGATTCATATCAAGTAGAAATGATTTTTCCCGGCGGCACAAAGTGGATACAATATTATGATAAAGAAACCGGCTTAAAACTTAAAGAAGAAAAAAACGTAACAACACCTCAGGGAACGTTTACACAGGAGACTTTATTTTCGGATTACAGAGAAGTTGAAGGATTGAAATTTCCATTTAAAATTGTTCAAAAGATGGGAGCGCAATCTCTGCAGTTTGAAGTAAGCTCAATAAAAATCAATGCCGGAATTGATGACGGGAAGTTTGAGATAAAATAATTGCTGCTTTGATTTGGGCGGCAATGGCTTTCGATAAAATTCTCCGGTCATTCACTTATATGTGTGAATGACCGGATGTTAAATAGCATGACTGCTCTTTTGGGATGATATTTTATTTAATGATAATATTTTTTAACTGAATAACAATTAAAGAAAATAATGAAAAGAAAATATTCGGTAATTGTATTTGACCTCGGTAATGTACTGATACCTTTTGACTACAGCATAGCAGTAAACAAACTTAATAAAATAGAAGCCCGTCTCGGTGATGATTTTATAGATTCATACAAAAGTAATTATCATATTCACCGTGCTTTTGAACGGGGTGATATGAGTGAAAAAGAATTTCTAGACTCGATGCTAAACATTGTCGATCATAAAATTGATGCCGAAACTTTTTGCAGATATTATTCCGAAATTTTTACGGTTAACGAAGACGTTGCTGCGCTTCTCCCAATATTAAAGAAAAAATATATGCTTGTACTTTTATCAAATACAAATTCAATTCATTATCGTTACGGATATCAGCATTACGAATTTCTTAAGCATTTTGATAAATTGATTTTGTCGCACGAAGTAAACGCCGTAAAACCGGAAGAGAAAATTTACCGCGCAGTGGAAGCCTTCACACTCAAAGCATCAGAAGAGCATATTTTTATAGATGATATTAAAGAATATGTGGATGGAGCAAAAAATATCGGCTGGGATGCAATTCAATTTAAAGGATATGATGATCTTATAAAGGATCTTAAACAGAAAGATATATTATAATTTCATACTCTCTCTTCTATAACCCGGCAAACAAATCATTAATCGGCGGATCGAACTTTTCCATAAAAAGTTCGAAGTAAACAAACCTGGAAAGGTGCTCCTTTATACCGGAGTTCTCAATTGTTTCCTTATAAGTTTTGTAATAATCGAGCGAGCCTTTTGCTGCTTCGATGTCTTCTTCGGAAACAGTGATGATGCAGTCGATCTCATCAGGTTTTGAACCATGCACTTTGAAGAAAGTGACTTTTGCCGCATCTTCTTCACTAAGAGTTAGCATTGCATATCTTTTTAAGTAGTTTGTTTTTTCTTTTAAATTGACAAAAACTCTCTTAACAACCGAGTGAGCTATGAGATGGTCGTGAAAGCCGCTAATGCCGTGCACAGCGTACGAAACAATAACTTCCGGTTTAACTTTTCTGATTTCTTCTTCAATCACTTTTTCAATTACTCTCGGATCCAGTTCCTTCAATCCACTGTCGGGAAGATTGAGAACGTTCATGGCTGTCAAACCAAGATAGCGGGCAACATCTTTCATTTCGTTGAAACGAACTTCCCCCATTTGTTCGATCGTGTAATTGAATTTGTGCCGGAGTTTTGTTGCGCCACCCTTTGTTAAAGTAAGAAGATAAACTTCATGCCCTTCGCGCAGTTGTTTATTCATTACGTGCGCAACGCCGTAGGATTCATCATCGGGATGGGGGAAAATATATAAAATTTTCATTCGGTCTTCCCAACATTATTCGCGCGGGCATTTTCTTTTCCTTCGGTTGAGTTTTTATAAAAACGTGTGGTTGGATATGCAAAATCAATATCGCTGCACTTTGCAAATTCAGTTAAAACATCTTCCCAGATTTCGTGCTCTGTTATCCTTCGTTTACGAGGGGCGCACAAATATCGAATTGTGATCAACACGCCGCTCTCCCGTACGCTTGTATAAACTGATGGTTCTAATGTATCGTAAAAAATTAAAAAACGTTTTGAAGTTTCTCTAATTTGTTCTTCTGCTCCTTCAGAGTGATGCTCGGCGCGGGCGATAACAATTTTACCTAATATTTCCTTTGCTTTTCTCCAATTGCTTTCAAAAGTTACAAGCACACTTACTTCGTTCCAAATGTACGCAAAACCTACGCTGTAGTTTGCGAGCCATTCGCTAAAAATTTTCCCGTTGGGAACATGAACGATTCTGCCGGTGCTTTGATCCGCATCAACCCAGTTGCCTATTTCCATCATCGTAAATTGAAAAATCCGTATATCAATAACATCACCGGTTATGTGGTTTATCTCTATTCTGTCCCCCACAGTAAAAGGTTTGCGCCAGATGATGAAAGCCCAGCCTGCCAGATTAGCCACAGGTTGATTTAATGCTATGGCAAGTCCGGCGGAAAGCAGTCCAAGATAAGTAGCAATTGATCCAAAACCTTCAAACCAGATTCTTCCTACCAGAATAAATCCAATAGAAAAAACTATGTATAAGCTTGTTTTGCGCCAGCGGTATATTATCTGAACATCATTAAATTTTTTCTTGCTAAACCAAAGTATAAACCGGCGTATAAACCAAAGAATAAATACAGCAACAAGTGTTGCGATGAGTTTGTTTTGAATACCGGGGGACAAACCGAGGTAATCCTGTAAATACTTAGATATCTTTTCCATTACAATTTCTGATTATTAAATCGATGGTGTTATGATAACATAATTATTTCTAATAATCTATTCTTTAACTAAGAGATGACATCTTGTAAAAAAAGATGTCATCTCTCTTCAACAAAATTATAACGAATCAATTACCCTTTTTAGTCTATCCCTTATTTCAGAAGCAACTTCACCAAGCGAATCGTTTTGAACAGCCATCATTGAGGCGGCAGGATCAACGGCAGCTATTTCGATTTTGCCATCGCCCTGTTCTATTACGGTTACATTGCAGGGAAGCATTGTTCCTATTTTATCTTCAGACTGAAGCGCTTTATAGGCAGCTGGAGGATTACACGCTCCAAGTATTTTATATTTCTTAAAATCAACATCAAGTTTCTTTTTCAAAGTTTCCTTCACATCAATTTCGGTTAGAATGCCAAATCCTTCTGCTTTTAATGCCTCTGTTACTTTATTTATTGCTCCGTCAAAATCGCCGTTTATTGTTTTAGAAAAATAATAACTCATTTTAATATTCCTTCTTTTCTTGTTTATACTGATTAATCAGATGAATAAAAGCATAACAAGATTCACTAATTATTTCAATCGATAAAGAAGTAATCATAGTTTTGGTTCATATTATAATAGACATAAAGCATTTCAAATAGTCGCGTTGCTTCCTTTCAACAAAAAAAGCGGCAAACCATAAATCTGCCGCTTTATTTTATAAAAATAATTAATGCGGATCTACTTTATCAAAAGCATCTTTTTCACATTCATAAATGTTTTGCCGCTGCCTTTTGCTGTTAAGCGGTAAACATATGTGCCGGATGTTAATCCGGATGCATTAAGATTAAATTTCTGGTAGCCCGCATCCATCGTACCATTAATTAGTTCAACAACTTTTTCGCCGAGCATGTTAAATACTTCGAGCGTTACTTCCGATTTTTCAGGGAGTGTAAATTCAATTGTGGTTGCAGGATTAAAAGGATTGGGATAGTTCTGATATAATGCGTAATCCTTCGGAGCTTCGATTGCAACATTTATAACAGGGCTATATTCAAAAGTTCCGTCAAAATCAATTTGCTTAAGTCGGTAATTGTATTCACCAACCTTTAGATTTTTATCTGTAAATGAGTAAACATTTTTTTCAGTAGAACTTCCTCTTCCCTGTACAAAGCCGGCAGTTTCAAAGCTAAGCGTTCCTTTACTATTCCCAACTGCACGTTCTATCTCGAAACCTTTATTGTTGGTCTCGGTTGCGGTAGACCAGTTGAGCGTAACATCGCTGCGGTTTGCTTCAGCGGTTAGGGCTGTTAACTCAACAGGGATTGCTGCTATTTCCATTGTAACCGGAATAGTTAAAACCGGAGTAACGGGATCGTTGCTGTTTACTTTTAAATCCATCGAATAGTTACCTGTTGGGAAATCTTCCGTCGAGAAAACTAACTCGATATCAACCGAACTTCCGTTGTACAAAGTTCCGCTTGAAACATTGTTCGCAAGCCAGTCGGGTTCTGCCGAAAACTGCAGCGCAAGATTGTTTGCAACATAAGCCGCATTGTATGCAACCTGCAAACCGTCTGTTCCGGTTGGCGATTCGATTCCAACTGTGGCAGAAGTTAAAGTTGCATTCATGTCTTTATAATATATCATTACTTTTCCGCCGGCATTAATAACATACTGGAATGTTAGTGAACCGGTTGCCGAATACTTTTGCCAGTTAGTAAACTGAATAATGAATGTATTGCCAATCTGCTGATAATGAACAGTTCCCTGTGTAGTCCCGTCAAGGTCATCCCAAAAAGCAGAAATAAACCCATTGGGAGCGGCGGCTGAAGGAATTTGCGCATTGGTAAATAAGTTAGCCGTTGGAGCAGTAAACAATAAAGGACCGTTGCTACTTACATAAACTTCTGTTTTTATTTCACCGTAGAATTTAAAGTTAAAACCAAAACTAAACGGACCGGCATAACCTTCGTCTTTCGGATCAAATGTGCCGGTTGGCAGCCAGGTCGTTGCGGCAGTACCCGTAGCCGATATATCATTCCAAACATACTGCGGACCGCCCGGCTCATTGCTGTCAATCCACTTGTAACCAAATAAATCGGGACCGCCCTGTCCGTCAATACTTAATCCGCCTTTTGTAATAGCATCATCTTTGCTTGCGCTCAGGTTTTGGCTTTGATCTTTTTTAGGGATCAGTTTATAAGAAACTATACCCGTGGGGAAGGTATTGTTTTCAAGTGAAACCGTAAAGTCAAGCGTTGAATTACCGGCGGAAATATTTGAAATTGCTACTGTATCAACCGCAGTAAAACCGGATGTAATAGTACGGCTGATGGAAGCTTTATTGGATGATACAACAGGCGCGCCGTAAGTTGAAGCGGTTGGCACGTTTGAGATTTCGCTTACGTTGCCCCAAATGTCATTCGACCGGATGGCAAAATAGTATTGTGTGCTCATGGCTAAATTATTAACAAGCAACTGCTGCGGCGAACCGGCAGTATCGGGAGCCCCTGAATAAGCGATTTGCTGTGCCGAATAAAAAGTTGCCGAATCAGAAATCGGTGAATTTGAAATTCTAATATCATAAACTGCAACTCCGCCAACAGAAGAATCGAAAGGGGCTGTCCAGTTTAATTTGAGCCAGTTCGAACCGAAATCAACAATTGCAAGATCTGTAATTTGTGTAGGCGGCACACTGTCCTGTTCACCGGCAGCAAGTAAAAAAGCCTGGTAAGCGTCTACTCTACCGGCGCCGTAACGATTGTCTTTGCCGGGTTCTCCTTTTTCAACTGCTGTAGTCTGCATGATCATACTTACGGCAGCAGGCTCGAGATTTGGATTAACAGAAAGAAGCAAAGCTGCAACACCTGCAAGATGCGGTGTAGCGCCCGATGTTCCGCTAAATGATTGGTAACCTCCTCCTGGAGCGGTCGAAGTTGTTCCGTTACCGGGGGCAGCAATGTCCGGCTTAATTAATCCCATTGCGCCGGGTTGTGTTTCGTAAGGATAATCGCGGTATTGAACAGGCATTGAATATGGATACGAAGGATGGTTAGCCTGTATGTTTTCCCAAGGAAATGGACCGTAGGGAGAGCTTGAAACAATAAGATCGGTTGAAGCATTAACATTAGCCGAGCCGATAACAGAACTTAATCCGCCAACTAGTGTTTGGTCTGGATGAATCCATGGACCGGGACAGTTGCCCGGAGCAGAAATATTAAATGGCACAGGCGCGCTGCTGCTGCCGCCATCATTACTTGTCGAGTTTGTATGAAGTACGCCCGCGGCAAGTTCCATATCGGTCATCTGCCTAAACATAGGATAGTTTGGCTGCGGAGAGAAATACCATTTATAACTTAACGAACTTGTAACAACGTCAGCGCCTTTGTCTATTGCATACTGCTGTGCAAGCCAGTATTCCGATTCGCCATTCGGTTTTAGGATTATAATTTTTGCTCTTGGTGCAACGCCGGTTTGAGTTCCGTTAGCGCCGTTGCCTACTACAATACCGGTCGTAGCCGTACCGTGGCTGCTGCCTTCACTCGGGTTGTTATCGTTGTTTTCATAATCCCAGCCAATAAAATCGTCAACAAGTCCGTTGCCGTCATTATCAACGCCGTTAATATCGCCGGGGTCAAAAACCCATGTGCTGCCGTTCCATTCAATTGTGCGCCCGTCGCCGTCAGCATCTTCACCAAGGTTGTTCCAAATGTTCGGTGCAAGGTCGGGATGAGTCCAATCTGCTCCGGTATCAAAATTACCGACTATCACGCCTCTGCCGCTGTCGCCAAGCGCCCAAACTTGCGGTGCATTTATTAAAGTTAAGCCGGGCTGTATTGCCTCGGTAGCAGGTGTAAAGAGGTTATTCTCTTCATTATATTTTGTAATTCCATTATCGTCAGTTAGCTGGTTGATGTTGAACTGCGGATCATAATAAAGTTGACCGATCTCTTCAAAATTTTGCGCAAGCTGAACAACCACATCGGGTTTAGCCCGGAAGGCAATAACGTTAATAGCCCATATAGGCTGGACGTTTACTACCGAACCATTTTCAGTATTGTTATTTAGAAAATTTAATACACGTTGCTGGCTGCCTGCGGCATAATCTTTAAGAATGTTAACTACAACTTTTTGGCGGTCTTTCCGGTTCAAGTTGTATGTCATATTCTTTAAATCGTTAAGGCTTAATCTGTCTTTTAGAACAGCATAAACCCTCACGAGATTATCATTGCTGCTTTTCAAAACATTCTGTAAATAGCCGTCAATTTTAGGATTCTGATATTGTGCATTAACCGGCACTGCGGATAACACGAACAAAAATAAAAGAACTAATGAAATGAAAAAATTTTTCATTAACGTCTCCTGTTTTATGGATGAAATAATGTTATTGAACGAAATTTGCCTACACGCGGCAGGACTGAACAGAAAATATTTTAGCCTGTTAAGAGGAGTAGAATTTATAGAACTAAAAAAATTTTAATTTCAATATATATCTATTTTTTCTAATTTGCATAAGGGTTTGATTTAAAAAGATTCCAGTTGTAAAGTCATTACGAATATAGTGAAGTAATTTTTCCCATTTATCCGAAGATGAAAGATTACCTTCCCGTATACGGGATTAATTAGACCGTTAGCTAACGGATTTTTAGAGATGCCCTTTAATATTAAAAAGATGGAAAAAATAATTTATACTTGCATTTAATTTTTCTTCCGTATAAATTGGAGCCATCATTTAGAGATGGTGCTTAAAATGAAATATTTTTTATCAGTCAATTGTTCGCATAATACGTTTATTTTTTAAAGAACCGGTTTCCATTAACAGGGTCCTTTCCGGTTCGACGACCACCAATGCTGCCGCAGCCGCGGCATGTAATTTTCAATTATTTTTTTAGCTCTTATTCAACAAGAATTTTTTCTTTTCATTTACAAATTTGTTTGAACGGTGAATAACACCTATAAAGTTTCAAACATTTAGTGACAACTTCCGGCGGGTTCGTGAGAAAAAACAAATAAAATGTTAGAAGGTTTGAATGGATTGTAAGAGCTTTTGAATGACTTGTGAGAAGGTTTGAATGACTTTTGAGAAGGTTCGAATGACTTGTGACAAGGTTTGGATGGGATTGTTAGGGAATATTCTTCGGAAAGAATAAAATTTCGAGGGATTCTTACCCAAAACGTAAAACAATTAATCTTTTGCTTTTTGCGTATGTAAAAAGTAGAAGGAAATCTTTAAAATAAAATTAACTACGGTGTTGCATTTTAACATAACACGCCGTTATAAAGCAAGAATCATAAATAAAAAAGGAGTTAAAAATGAGAGTAATTATTCTCTTAGCTTTTTCAATTTTGTTTGTATATACAAGCTCTTTTTGTCAATCAAATATTTCTGATGAAGTAAAAGAAATATTTAACATTGGTAAAGATATAATTGATAGAAACGTAAATAAAGAAAATATCAGAGAGCATATTTCTTACGAACAATCAAAAATTTATGCAAAAAAACTATCGCAAGCTATTGTTAATGATCCTCTTGGCTTTAACATCTATTTAAGCCAAGAATATTTAAAATGGAAGGAAGAAACAAAAAAAAACAATTATAAGCCCGTTACCGTTAAACCAGCTTATAAACTATATATGCTTGAACAAGTTATAGAAAATTATTTTGGAGAAACATTTTCAAATGTAATTAGCACACCATACTTTTTAAGAGTAAAGGTTATTGCTCTTACAACAAGTATTTATACGAGTAAATCTGCGAAGATAAAAACTAAACAAACAGACTTATTAGTGGAGGTTGAAGATATATTGAAAGGTAAAAAGTATATAAATATCGGAGATAGTATAAGAATCTCATATTTGAACTGGTGGATAAATCAATGCGATATAAAATTTGAAAAAGGGAAAAGTTATTTATTACCCATTAAATTAACAGAGTGTATCGAAAATGAAGGATGCATTAATTATACCCTAAAGGTTTTTGATAATGAATGCAAAGCCATAAAAGAGATAGAAAATGAGCTAGTGAAAAGGCCCGAATCAATATTAGGAAATATGACCGCTGTAAAATGGCAGCAATTTAAATCTGAGTTCATAAAAAAATATTTAAATTTTTAGGGAGTTAAAAACATGAAAAACATTATACTTTTATTCGTTTATATATGCATCTCTTTAGAATTTAATTATGCGCAAATTGACTATCAAGGAATCTTAAAATTAAATTCTTCTAATGAGGTCGTTACAACTTATGATTGGACAGATCCGAATGTTGTCTATTGGAATTCAAGTGTTAAAAGCAATGGTTTAGGAATAAGGCCTTTTAATTTAGCTACATTACCAATTGAAATATTTTCAAATTCACAAGACGTTGTCAATCAAACCAATTCAATAATTACAGAATGGAATAGTAATGGATGCATTAATCTCTTTGAGAACCATTTCTTCCCTTCTATTCTTTTAGCTTTTGAAAATGATAATCAATTTTTCCCAGATATAGATATTATTGGAAGAGCGCTTTCTGCAGTAGTAACAGAAAATAATAAATTTGTTTTTACAGAATATTCAGCAAATACACTAACAGATTTTGAACAAACAGCAGTCATTTTAAATAATACTGATGATTTTCCATATCAATGGTCTACCGAACTAAGTAATCAAGGTAGTAATATCATTCCTTTTAAGCCTATATTAATGCATGAAATGGGTCATCTTATTGGGCTTGGTCATAATATACCTGATTGGGGGGATCATTCGATAATGCAATTTCCTCAAGCTATCGGTAATTTGCTTTTCAGTTTAAGCACCTATGATATAACTGGATTACAATCTTTATGCTCATTTAATGGTACACCAACCGGGATTGAGGATGCTATTTTGATTTATCAATATCAATCAACAATTAGTCCTAATACATATAATAGTGGCTTTTCTGCTAGTTTTATTGATGAATATCCTTATGGAAATTATTTAATAGATGGTATCCACTGGAAATTAAATGCATTACATGCTAATGGTCAACTTGAAATTTCTGGCGGACCCCAATATTTCTCAAATTTACCAAATAATTATTGTTGGCAAAGAGATTTAAACGGGAATGTAATTGGAATAGTTACCGCATATGGCACTGATAATGATGGGGTTTTTCACGAATCAAATGTAACTGTAGGTATTACAAATGTTCCATTAAATTCTACATCTGGGAGTTTGAGCAATAACGAAACTTGGTGCGGTTCAATAACCATAACTGGAGATGTAACAGTTCCAAGTGGAATTACCCTTACAATTTTACCTGGAGCGAATTTAGTTTTTCAAAACAATTCTTCATTAATCATTAGCGGAAATTTAATTTCAAACGGAATCTCATATTCAAAAACAACATTTGATTTTATTTCTCAAAATTCTTCATATCAAAACGGTATTAAAGTAAATCCTGGTGGAAGCATTACTATATCACATTCAATTTTAAAGAATGCATACAGAGGAATTTATTTTAATGAAGCATATGGTTCGATTGATAATTGTGAATTTTATAATTGTTATTCCGGGATTCATCTTTACCGTACAAATTATACAACTGAGGATCCCCATATATCAAATAATTATTCGCATGATAATCAGTTTGGAATTGTTATGTATTATTCATCACCGTATTTAACCGGAAATGAATTTAATAACAATTGGCGCGGCGTAGGATGCACCGATTACTCATCAGCCTACTTAGGTTATGCTGGTTCTTTCGGTAATAATTATATTCATAATAATCAAATAGGTGTTTTTGCTTACGGTTATTCAAATCCCTTTTTAGGACGTTCAACCTGTACAATTCAAGGGGGAAACAATCGGATAGAAAATAATTCATACAAAGAGCTATACACACATACATACTGTACAATTATTGCAGAAAATAATTGGTGGGGCAATAATCCACCAATTTCTTCTCAGTTTTATGTTGCAAGTAATTCAAGTTTGGATTATAACCCTTGGCTTATGTCCGTACCTCAATACAGGCAATTAACAAATAGAGAAAATTCTCCAGAAGAATTACTATATAATGAAAAATTAGCTCCGGGCAACAATACCGAAGCCTCTAATGAAATAAACATAGATGCTGAATTAATTTTAACAGAAAATCAAGAATTAGAAAACGAAATTAAAAGTTCATTTAATTCCCAATGGCCAATATATTGGAAGCTATTATATGCCCGTAACCTTATTGATGTTAAAAAATATAAATTTGCACAAAAAATTTGTAGAGATATAATTATAGATCATCCCGATTCAACTCTTTCTTACTATGCCCTTGACTTACTATGGCGTGCAAGTAGGAGGTATGATAAAGATTCGCTGACTATATTTTTAAATAACATTTCAAATGCGCAAATTAAAAAATCTTTATTTAGTGCAGCCGAATTAATGCTTGCCGGATTTGATAAAACAAATATTTTAAGGAACCTTGCTAGGATGCTAAGAAAATATAAAAAGGAACCTATTGTTGAATTCATTTTATTTCAAAAATTTCTCTACTATTATTACGATGAAAATGATCTGGTACAAGCTCGTTTGGCTGCAATTGAACTTGCACAACTATTCCCGGAATCTGAATCAACCTTGGATGCATTAAGGCATTTAGAAGGGAGCACTTTTAATTTAGGAAAAAATTCCCTTATTCTAGAAAATCAAGTAAAATTAAATACAATAGACAAGCCACTTGATTATGAATTATTTGGCAACTATCCAAATCCCTTTAATCCAACAACAACAATAAGCTATGCCCTTCCATATGATTCACAAGTGGAAATATCCATCTACGATATAATGGGAAGAGTAATTAAAAACTTTTTTTATAATTCTATTTCTTCCGGTTATCAAAAAACGGTATGGGACGGCAAAAGTGAAAATGGAACCCAAGTGGCAAGCGGCATTTATATTTACAGAATTAAAGCAAAGTCGATGGAAAATCAAACAGAAATATTTGAAACATCCTCAAAATTAATCTTAATGAAGTAGTTCGTTTTTTATGAGAATAATTTTATTCAAGCGGGGTCTTTGGACCCCGATATTATTTTTCATCTTGCTTTTTTTTCAAATTTCTTTTGCAGAAGATGCAAACACAACCATTAAGAAAATAAACGAAAAAATTGATATAATTAAAAAAGCATCCCGCCTATTTAATATTGATTACAGAATATTATGTTCAATAATATATTCTGAACGTACGTTAAATTTTAACTGGGAAGATGAAGCGCTTGATATAATAATTGCAAAATCCGGTTTAAATAGTTCAATAGGTTTTTGCCAAATTAAGATAAAAACTGCTTATTGGATTGAAAATCAATTAAGTGATATTACAAGTGTTTATTATCCCGGCAATAATTACCAACGTATAATTTCTATTAGTGAAAGCAAAATTGAAATTATAAAAAAATTAGAGAATGATACAATTAATATTCTTTATGCAGCAGCATACTTGCGAATAATAATATCAAGATGGATGAAAGAAGATATTTTCATTAGCGATAGACCAGATATTTTGGGGACATTATACTCGTCTGGACTTTTTTATTCTGATGGCTCAGAACGATTCCCAAATAATAAACCAAAGTCAAACCATTTTGGAAAAAGGGTTATAGAAATTTATAAAAAGTTATATTAAAAATATGCTTTATAACAAGCCAATGCTAATGAACCACTATCGCTAATGCCGGAATGTTAAAGTGTGGTTGCAGAATAAGAAGCGTTTTAAAAATAAACGGCAGCAATAGGATTTTATTTTTTAATATAAAACAGAAAAATGAACATAGCTATTTAGCAACCATTGAGGGCTTAAAAAAATTACAGAATAGGCTCAAATTATTTTTATAAAACAGCGTCTGTTTATGTCGCTGCAATTTAGTTTAGGGCATCTCTAAAAACTTTAATTGTCTCGCTTCGAAAATCCAGCTTGGCAGCATATACCCGTAATCCGTTAGCTAACGGATAATGGATTTTTAGAGGAGCCCTTCACTTTCATTACAACCCGGTCGTTTGCTTAGCATCCTTTCTTCCGGTTTTCCGGGGATTGATTCCTTTGTCAAGCCGCTTAGAGTATAGCCGTTTCCAATTATACTCCGGCTTCCCGCTGCGCGGCTTTAGAGTTTTACCACTTGGCAGGTTCGCAATTCCTGCCTCACCCAATTAGAATATTCCAAGCTTCGCTTGGCACTATTTAACAAACAACATCTTCTTGGAATCGATATAACTTCCGCTGCTGCTTTTTGCAATAAACTGATAAATATACGTTCCCGAAGTAAGTTCGGAAGCGTCAAATTGAACTTGATGATAGCCTGTTTCGGCAGTCTCGCTAACAATAGTTTTTACAAGCTGCCCGAGTGATGTATAAACTGAAATTGTAACTTGCGATTTTTCCGGAACTGAATATTGAATTATTGTAGCCGGGTTGAACGGATTTGGATAATTTTGAGTAAGTGAATATACTGCGGGAATGGTCACTTCAACTTCAACTTCGCCGCTGTATTCATAGCTTCCGGCGTAGTCTATCTGTTTAAGCCTATAAGTATATTTTCCGGCGTTAAGTTCTTTATCGACGAAAGAATAATTTGCAGGCTCGCTTGAAGTTCCTGCACCGTTTGCAAATCCAACTTCCTGCCAGGCTGCTGCGGATGTTTTTCTTTCAATGCTGAAACCGCGGTTGTTTGTTTCGGTTGCAGTTGACCAGTTTAATACAACTTCATTTTGTTCTGTCGAAGCCGTAAGCGAAGTAAGTTCAACCGGAATTGAAACTATCTGCATTGATACGGGAATTGTTGTTGTTAAGTGTGCGGGATCGTTACTGTTTATTATAACATCCATGCTGTAATTTCCAAGCGGGTAATCCTCAGTATTAAAAGTTAATTCAAGATTTGTTGTTGTGCCATTCATCAATAAGCCGCCGGTCGTATTGGCTGCAAGCCAATCAGGATCTGCGGAAATTTTTAACGCAAGGTTATTACTAACATAAGCGGCATTATAAGCTACCTGCAATCCATCCGTACCATCAAGATTTTCTATCCCGATAGTTGCAGAAGTTAAAGTTGCATTCATATTGTTATAATAAACCATAATCTTTCCGGAGCTATAAAGCACATACTGAAATGTTAAAGAACCGGTTGCAGAATATTTCTGCCAGTTTGTGAATTGAACGATAAATTTATTGCCGTCCTGTTGATAATGAACCGTTCCCTGCGCGCTTCCGTCAAGGTCATCCCAGAAAGCGGCAATAATACCGTTAGGCGCAGATGTGGAAGGCAATTGTCCGTTTGTAAATGTATTTGAAGCCGGCGCTGAAAATGTTAAGAAGCCGTTGCTCGATACATAAATCTGTGTTTCAGTTATTCCGTAAAACTTAAAATCAAATCCGAAATTAAATGGACCCGCATATCCTTCATCTTTAGGATCGAATGAGCCGGTAGGAGCCCAGGTACTTGCAAGTGTTCCGGTGGAAGATATATTATTCCATTCGTAAGAAGGACCATTCGGTTCGTTGCTGTCAATCCATTCATAACCAAATAAATCCGGTCCGCCCGAACCCTCTATACTCAATCCACCTATTTCTGCAGGGTCATCTTTCGTTCCGATGTTAACTTC